>JAFOIT010000080.1 GCA_017420585.1 Solobacterium sp. | reverse complement strand
TTCTGGAAATAGCCGTAAATATTGGCCAGGGCATTGGACAGGAAAAACGGCAGCACATAGCCCCAGTTGTCATTGCCGTAACCGACGGTCTGCGGGTTCATGAACCGGCCCAGCCAGTCCGGCAGCGGTGCCTTCCAGCCATGCATCAGATACAGGAACAGGTTGACCAGCACCAGCTGCAGAATCGTCACGGCGCTGGACACGAACATGAAACTGATGATCTGACGGATGGTTTCAAACTTTCTCATACCTCGGAACAATAGCGCGGGATTTGCCTGATTGCAAGAAAAAATGCCTTTTCAGGCATTTTTCTTGATATACACTTCACGGGGTTTGGAGCCCTGGGCCGGACCGATGACACCCTGCTCTTCCAGGACGTCGATCATGCGGGCCGCCCGGTTGTAGCCGATGCCGAAGTGCCGCTGCAGCAGCGATGTCGAGGCTTTCTGCTGGTCGATGACAAACTGCTTGATGTCTTCCAGCATCGGGTCTGAGTCAGCGCCCATGACGGCGGTCCCTTCATTGCCGTCAATACCGTCCAGGCGGATGAAGGCATCATCGTAGAACGGGGTCTGCTGATCCGAGCAGAACTTGGCAATCCGCTGTACTTCATCATCCGTGACGAACACACCCTGCACGCGGATCGCGTTGGACGAGCCGATCGGCATGTACAGCATATCGCCGTTGCCGAGCAGCCGTTCCGCGCCGACATGGTCGAGGATAGTCCGCGAATCGATGCCGGAGGATACCGCGAAGGCAATCCGGCTCGGGATATTCGACTTGATGACCCCGGTAATGACGTCAACCGACGGCCTCTGGGTGGCGATGATCAGGTGGATGCCGGCAGCTCTGGCCAGCTGGGTAATCCGCTGCACGGAAGCTTCCACTTCCTTGCCGGCCACCAACATCAGGTCAGCCATCTCATCCACGATGACGACGATATACGGCATCTTCTCCGGCTTCGGTGAACCGTCCGCAGGGGCCGGTTCGTTTTCGACTTTCGCGTTGAAGCCCTGGATATTGCGCACCCCGGCCTTGGAGAACATGTCATAACGGTCTTCCATGATCTTGACAATGACCTTCAGGGCATTGCTGGCCTGGGCCGGATCATTGATGACCGGGCCGATCAGGTGCGGGATGCTCTGGTATGGCGTGAATTCGACCTTCTTCGGGTCAACCAGGAGCAGTTTGACATCTTCCGGCCTGGTCCGCATCAGCAGTGATGTGATGATCGAGTTCATGCATACGGACTTGCCGGAACCGGTCGCGCCGGCAATCAGCAGGTGCGGCATCTTGTCCAGCCGGCAGGTGACGGTATTGCCCATCAGGTCCTTGCCGAGGATGATCAGCAGCGGTTCGGCCTGATCCTTCTCGGAGATGTTGTGGATCAGTTCCCGCATCTTGACCGGAATGGCTTTCTGGTTCGGCACTTCCACGCCGACCGCGTTGTATCCCGGAATCGGCGCTTCGATACGCACATCCCGGACCGCCAGCTGCATCTTGATATCATCCGCCAGGTTCAGGATCCGCGATACCTTGACGTTGGCATTCGGTTTGATTTCAAACTTCGTGACGGACGGACCGATATGGTAATCCTTCAGCTGGGCTTCGATATCGAAGTTGCGCAGCGCCTGGATCAGCAGTTCGCCCTTGTCCACGGCATTGGCCCGGTTCAGTTCCATGATGTCACGCTGTTTCTGCGGGATCGGGTCGAGCAGGTTATCCTTCGGCAGGCGGTAGTTCTTTGCCTTGCGCGGATGCGCAATGGCCGGATCTTCCCTGACGGGTTCCGGCTTGACTTCCGGTTTCGGGGCCGGCGCAGTCACCGGCGGCGTCACCGGCTCTTCCGGTTCAGGATAAACCGGGACCGGTTCAACATACGGTTCCGGGGCAGTATACGGTTCCGGCTCAACGTACGGGGCCGGGTCCGGATACGGATCCGGTTCTGAACCGGCATACGGCCGCAGCGGCGTTACCGGGACATAGGCCGGATAGTAATCCTCATCCACTTCTTCATTTTCCAGCGCGGCCGCATGGATAATGGAGAGCTGCTGCTGCATCGGCCCGTCGGCCGTAATGAACAGGCTCTTCTTTTCTTCCTTCTGTGCTTCCCCGCGGGCCGCCGGCTGCGGATCCCGCATGCTCAGCGGAATCTGCACCGTGTCCATGGTTGCGGCCGGCGCCGGTTCTGCCACCGGCAGGTCGCGGGTATCTTCCATATCCACCCGGATATTCGGCACGGTCGGCGTAATATGGCCGAGTTCCTGCTTCGGCAGGTCAGCCAGCGAGATGACGTTGTCCGGCACCCTTTCGGATTTCTTCTCCGGCTTTTTCAGGGTAACGGCCGGGATGGGCTCATCATCTTCCTCTTCCTCGTCTTCTTCATCATCGTCGTCCCCGTTGGTCGCGAAGTAGTCCTTGATTGTCGCAAAGGCCTGCTTGTATACCTTCAGGCTGATCAGCAGGATCAGCGAGATGACGATCAGGACCGCGATGACCAGGATGGTCCCCTTCCAGTCCACCAGCATCGTGCTCAGCGACACCAGCAGGGCCCCGAACAGGCCGCCGCCCACTTTGTCCGGCGGTGTTTCACTGAAGTAAACACGCAGATCCTCGTTATAGCTCTGCAGGATCTCAATGCCTTTCAGGTCATGCGGTGTATCCCGGTAGGAAAGGATCATCAGGAAGGCCAGGATGATCAGGATCATGCCCAGCGGATTCCGGCTGGCGGAGTTCCCGCTGGCCCGGTTGATCGCGAAGAGGATCACATGGACCACAAACAGCCCGGTCAGGATGTAATAGAAATGCCCGAACAGATACTGCAGCCCATCGCCGAGATAGCGTCCGACCAGGCCCATCCTTGTATAGGCCACAATCGTCAGGGCGAACAGAATCACGGCAAAAATGCAGGTCCGCCGCCACCGCTTCTCTTCTTCGATCTGCTGCAGCCTCAGCTTCTCTGCTTCCCGCTCCGCCTTGGTCTTGCGCCGGGAGGTGCTCCCGGTTGTCTTCTTTGCTGTATTTCCTGTCTTACGTGTCACTTTCCGCCTCTTCTCAAACGCCGATATTGATCTCAACGATCGCCGGCAGGATCATCGGCCGCTTGCCTGTTTCCTTCATGACATAACGGCTGATCCGTTCCCTGGCTTCCGCCCGGCAGGCCATGTTGTCATACTGACGGCTGCGGACGGCTTCCACTATCACATTCTCCAGAATATCACCGATTTCCTTGATGATGTAGTCGGCATCCTTCAGATAAATCACCCCGCGGCTCTGCACATCCGGGCCGCCGATCACTTCCTTGGTGGCGTGATTGACCACGACCCCGACAATGATGACGCCGTCTGTGCTGAGGATCTCACGGTCTTTGAGAATCATGCCGGCGGCGTCCAGGTTGTCCTTGCCGTCGACCAGCACATCCTCGACCTTGATGCTTTCGAACTGCCGTTCCAGCCGGCCGTCGCTGATAACCGCGATCTGGCCGTTGTCCATGACAATGATGCTGCTGGCGGGAATGCCCATATCCAGCGCAATATTGGCATTGGAGATCAGCTGCCGGTACTCCCCCTTGACCGGGACATAGTACCGGGGCTTCATCAGGTACAGCATCATCTTCAGGTCCTCGATCGAAGCGTGCATGCTGAAGGTCCGCCGGGAATCAATGGCGAAGACCCGTGAGGTCTCCTTGTAAAGATCATCCTCCATGGCGCTCTCATCCCGTTCCGTGCCGGGCACTGCCGGGGAGCAGATGATGACGGTGTCGGTATCCCGCAGCTGGATGGTCTCATCTTCACGGGTAGCGATCTTATGGACTTTGCGGAAGATCGTCTGGCCGTTGCCGGCGATGATCACAATCACATTGTCCATGGTGTTGTCATAGTTCTGCGGGGCAATCTCCAGGCCGGCCGGGATCCGGTAGTAGCCCAGGGTTGCCATGTCCTGCATCAGGGCCCGCAGTTCCTCGTCGTAGATCATGACCTTGCGGTTGTAGCGCACGGCCAGTTCGATGATTTCGATAATCCGGTAGAGGTTCTGGCTGTATGCCGTGATGACCACCCGGTCCCGGGCATCCTCGATATACGGGGCGATCTGCTCGGTGATGCGGTGGTTCGGCGCGCTGTGGCCGCCCCGGGTCGAGCCGACCGATTCGGTCATCAGGGCCAGGATACCCTTGCCGCTGAGTTCGGTGATATCCGCGATATTGAAGTCGAATGCCTCATTCTTCGTATCATAGTCAACGATGAATTCACTGGTGTAGACCACATAGCCATCCGGCGTGCCGATGGCGATCCCGAAACCGTCGGCGATCGACTGGGTCGTGCCGAAGGTGCGGATCTTCGTGGTGCCGATCTTGAAGCTGCCGGAACGGTGGATCCGGTGAATCGTGTAGTCCTTGATGCCCTCTTTGCGCAGCCGTCTTTCCAGCAGCCTTGCGGTCAGCGGCGCAGTGTAGATCGGTATATTGACCTGCCGCAGCAGATGCGGCACAGCCCCCATGACATCATCATGGCCATGGGTCAGAAAAAGGCCTCTGATTTTGTTCTGATGTTCGGTCAGATACTGGAAATCAGGAATGATCATCTCAATTCCAAGCTGATCACTGCCCGGATATTTCATACCGCAGTCAATGAGGAAAATATCGTCATCAACTTCCACGGCATACATGTTCTTGCCATCCTCGTCGAGTCCGCCGAGGGCAAAAATACGTACTTTGCTCATTATGACCCTCCTTTGTTTCGTGTTTATTTATTATACGATAAATAAAGCCTCCAAACAATGACGGCCGGGAAAAGGAAAAGGTTCCGCAGAACCTTTATTCCAGACTTACTTGACGGCGGCAGTCAGGCAGACTTCAACGCGCCAGGCCGGGCTGACCAGCTTGCCTTCGAAGCACATGCGGGTCGGTTCAGCGCCCTTGACAACCCAGGCATCCCAGACAGCGTTCATCTCGGCAACATTCTTGATGTCAGCCAGGACAACGGTCGCGGCCAGGATGTGTTCCTTGTCGGAACCGTTCTCGGCCAGGATGCGGTCAATGGTGGCCAGCAGTTCCTTTGTCTGCTGTTCAACACTGGCATCCGGGGTGTCGCCGACCTGTCCGGCCACGTACAGAATGCCGTCCTTGATCACTGCTTCGGAATACCTTCCGTTGCCGTTCTTGCGGATAATTTCACTCATCGTCTTCTTCCTCCTTATTTACCGATGTTCAGTTTATTTGTCTTCAGCGGCTTCGCCATCCAGGGAAAAACTCTTGGCAGCCGTGATGCGGACATTGACAAGGTCCCCTTCCCGGCAGTTTTCCGCCGTGAAGTTGACCAGCTTGTTTTCCCGTGAATAACCGGCCAGCGTGTCGGGATTCTTCCGGGACGGCCCGTCACAGAGCACTTCCAGGGTCCGGCCGACATAAGCTTCGTTGTTTTTCCGGGCATATTTGGCCAGGCGTTCGTTGAGGATATTCAGGCGTTCCTTCTTGATCTCTTCCGGGATGCTGTCGGGATAGGATGCGGCCGGTGTGCCTTCCCGCGGCGAGAAGGCAAACGAATAGGCCAGATCAAAGCGGCAGTAATCCACCAGGTCCAGCGTTTCCTGGAACTGGCGGTCGGTTTCCCCCGGGAAGCCGACAATCAGGTCGGTTGTAAAGGTGATTTCCGGGATCCGGGCTTTCATGTCGTCAACCAGCTGTTTATACTGATCAGCCGTGTAGCCCCGGTTCATCCGCCGCAGCACCTCTGTCGAGCCGCTCTGCACCGGCAGATGCAGGGCCTTCATGATATTCGGGCAGTCCCGCATGGCTTCGATCGTGGAAACTGTATAGTCACGCGGATGGGACGAATAGAAGCGGATCCGGTCAATGCCGGTGGCCGCGCAGTCCCTTAACAGCGCGGTAAAGCCGTCCTCCATGCCCAGGTCCTTGCCGTAGGCATTGACATTCTGGCCCAGCAGAGTCACTTCCCGGCAGCCGTTTTCCTTCAGTTCGCGGATCTCGCGCAGGATATAGCCCGGCCGGCGGCTGCGTTCCTTTCCCCTGGTATAGGGCACAATGCAGTAGGTGCAGAACTTGTCGCATCCGTACATGATGTTGACGAAGGCCTTGTGCTTCCGGGAGCGGGCTGCCGGCATGCCTTCCACGACCGCCCCTTCCACGGATTCGACTTCCACTACCCGCTGGCCCTGCATGGCTTTCTGCAGCAGCTGCGGGAACCGGTGCAGGTTGTGCGTGCCGAAGATCAGGTCAACCTGCGGATAGCGCTCAATCAGCTCGTTCACGGCCGCTTCTTCCTGGGCCATGCACCCGCAGAGCACAAAGATCTTCTCGGGATGCGCCTTCTTCAGCGGCTTCAGTGAACCGATTTCCCCCAGGACATGTTCCTCGGCGGCCTTGCGGACCGCGCAGGTATTGAAAATCAGCACGTCGGCTTCAGTCAGTTCAGGGGTTTCCCGGAAGCCCATGCTGCCGAGCATGCCGGCCAGGGTTTCCCCGTCCCGCACGTTGGCCTGGCAGCCGTAGGTATGCATGTAATACGTACGCCCGGTGCCGAGACTTCTCAGTTCCGCGGCTTCCGTATACTGTATTTCTTCCTGTTCCGCCCGGCGCCGGCGGCTTTCTTTCTGATTCGGTAATTTGTATTCTGTCATGATCTCTCCTGATTCCGCAGAACATTATATCAGAGCCTGTCCCGAACAGAAAAGATCCTGCCTGCGCAGGATCTGTTTCCGTTCAGATGACGTGTACACTGTCGGGATCGAATTTGACAAATGCCTTGTCCCCGACCGCGTAGATCTTCTTGTTCTTCGGGTTGAAGTCCGTGATCTTGACCAGGGTATCCCCGACCATGACATGGTAGTTCTGGTAGCTTCCCATGAATGTGCTGAGGATCACATCGCACGGCAGCTGGCCTTCATCCGCGACCAGCGCGGCTTCCGGCCGCAGCACCAGGGTGCACTCATCGCCGACGCTGCGGTCCGCAATGTCATGCAGTTCCACCGTATTGCCGTAGACATCCGCTGTGCCGTTGGTCTCGTTCTTGGCAGTGATGGTTCCCTTGAGGAAGTTGGCCTCACCGATAAAGTCTGCGACGAATTCGCTGTTCGGATGATAGTAGATTTCCTGCGGGGTGCCCATCTGGGCCACAACACCCTTGTTCATGATGATGATCTGGTCGGAAATGGCCATCGCCTCCGACTGGTCATGGGTAACGTAAACGGCGGTGATGCCGGCTTCCTGCTGGATCCGGCGGATTTCCGTCCGCATGGTGACCCGCAGCTTGGCATCCAGGTTGGACAGCGGTTCGTCAAACAGGAGGACGCCCGGCTCGATGACCAGGGCCCTGGCCAGGGCAACCCGCTGCTGCTGGCCGCCGGAGAGCTGGTTGGTCATCCGGCTTTCCATGCCTTCCAGGCCGACCAGCTTCAGAATATTGGTTACCTTCTCTTTGATGACCTCGGGACTCATCTTCCGCAGTTTCAGGCCATACGCGACGTTGTCATAGATATTGTAGTGCGGCAGCAGCGCGTAGCTCTGGAAGACCATGGCCGTATCACGCTTGTTCGGGGTCAGTTCATTGATCGGTTCCCCGCCGAGGTAGATCTCCCCTTCATCCGGGCTCTCAAAGCCGGCAATCATGCGCAGGGTCGTGGTCTTGCCGCAGCCGGACGGGCCGAGCAGGGTGACGAATGTACCCGGTTCAATATCCAGGGTTGTATCCTTTACGGCATAGAATTCTTTCTTTGTCTTGGGATCCAGGTAGATTTTCGATATATGTTCAAGGCGAACCCCTTTTTTCTCTTTAGCCATTGTTATACCTCCTTGATTTCACGGCTGGTGCCGAAGTGCTTGATAAACAGGTTCATCAGGGTGACGGAACCGTAGGTAATGATGATCAGGATCGTCGCGAAGGCACAGGCAATGCCGTAAGAGCCTTTCTCGGCGAACTCGTTGATCTGTACGGTAATCAGCAGGAACTTCGGTGTTACCAGCAGGATAATGGCGGAAATCGCCGTAATGCTGCGGACAAACGCCGTAACCAGGCCGGACAGGAAACCGTCCTTGATCAGCGGCAGTGTTACCGTCATGAACACCCGGAAACTGTCAGCGCCCATGTCATAGGCAGATTCTTCGATACTCTTGTCAATCTGGCGCAGGGCCGAGATACCGCTTCTGGTACCGGTCGGCAGCGAGCGGACGATGAAGACAATGACCAGCAGCGTTCCTGTCCCGTACAGAGACTGCAGGAAACCGGAACGGAATACACCGGCCGAGAAGCCGCGGATGTAACCGACACCGAGAACCGTGCCCGGGACTGCCATTGCCAGCATGGATACTGCTTCAATGAATCCCTTGGCCCGGAACGAACGCTTGACAACCAGGTAGGAAATAATCATGGACAGCAGCGCCGTGATCGGCGAGGCAATCAGCGACAGCAGGAAGGAATCCTTGAAGGCCTTGAAGCCCTTGTATCTGGTGAAGACCATCTGGAACCACTTGAATGTCAGATGGAAATCATAGCCCCATGTCTTGAACAGCGCACCCAGCGGCACACAGATATACATCATGACAACAAACAGGGAAACAAGCAGGCAGAAAGCCGTCAGTGGCCGGGTGACCGACTTGTCGGTGATCATCATTCTCTGCCGGCTGGCCTTGCCGGTCAAGGTGGCAGTGCTCTTGGCTTCCAGATAGTACTTCTGGACGATGAACATCATCAGCGTAATAGCCAGAAGCACGACCGCCATGGCGGAAGCGCCCTGCTTGTCATACGCACCGGTAATCTGCAGATAAATTGAGGTTGCCAGCGTATCATAGGAACCGCCGATGATCATCGGGTTGGCAAAATCCGCGATGGACTCAATGAACGTCACCAGGAACGCATTGCCAAGGCCCGGCAGGATCAGCGGCAGCGTCACAGTATTGAAAACCTTGAGCCGTGATGCGCCCATGTCCCGGGCCGCTTCTTCCAGCGACGGGTCAATATTCCGCAGCAGGCCCTTCATCATCATGTAGCAGACCGGGAAGAACGTCAGTGTCTGTACAATCGCGATGCCCCAGAAGCCGTACACGTTATTGTCATAGATATGCAGCAGATAACGGGTAATGATGCCGGCCTTGCCAAACAGCATGATCATGGACAGCGACAGTACAAACGGCGGTGAGACAACCGGCAGCATGCTTATCACTTTAAACAGCCCGGCAAGCATCTTTGTCTTGAGCTGGACATATTCTTCCACATAGGCAAACAGCAGGCCGATCAGAGCCGACAGGATACCGACCAGGAAACCGACTTTCAGGGTATTGGTAATGGCCCTGCGGAAACTTGGCATGCCCATGACCCGCTGGAATACACTCAGGGAAATGCCTTCGCCGGTAATCACACTGTCAATCAGCAGGATGGCCAGCGGATACAGGATAAACAGTGTCAGGAAAACAATCAGAACAACAATGGTTGTCACCATGATGGGATCCGCAAAGAACTTCTTGCGCTCGAGTTCTTTGCTTTGACTTCTCGCCATATTAAGCCTCCTCTCTATGGATCAGTCAGGAAAATACCGGACGGACACGGAATCCGCCCGGTATTGTCTTGTTCTGTTCAGTTGTTATTCTGTCTTGAATCTGTCATCGCCGCCGCCCAGGGCATTCATGACATCGGCGATGTATGTTTCGGTGTTGGCCTTGGCATCTTCGAAGTCATAGTCCATGACGTTGTTCGGATCGAGACCGAATTCATCCGCGACTTCCGGCTGCTTGGCGTTGTCGATGACCAGGAACTGATAGGAACCATGCTGGGCTGCCAGTTCGACACATTCCGGAGACAGGGCGTATTCAATCCACAGCTTGGCGGCATTCGGATGCTTGGCGCCGGCGAAGATGGCTGTAGCGCCGATTTCAAATGATGTGCCGCTGCTCGGGATCACCAGTTCAATGTTTCCATAGCCGTTGTCAACGATCTGCGTGATGCCGTCATGCAGGAAGCCGATGCCGACCACACACTCACCCGTGCCGACATTCTTGGACGGGCCGGAGCCGGACTTGGTGTAAACCTGAACATTCTTGTCAAGGTCAACCAGGTACTGAATGCCTTCGTCGTGGCCGTACTTCTGGATCATGGTGTTGATGACAAGCTTGGCTGTGCCGGCAGTATTATAGTTGGACAGCCAGATCAGACCCTTGTACTTCGGATCGAGCAGATCAGCCCAGTCTTCCGGTCTGTCAATACCCATACGGGCCAGTTCATCCTTATTAACCATGAAGCCCAGGATGCCCTTGTAAATACCATACCAGTAGCCGTCCTTGTCACGGTAAGCAGGGCTGATCAGATGAGATGCGTTTTCTGCCTCATAAGCTTCGAGCAGGCCCTTGGATGCCGCAATGTTGTACGGATCAGTGGTGCCGCCGAACCAGACGTCACCGGAAGGATTGCCCTTCTCTTCTTCAATCTTGGCCTGGACTTCACCGGTGGACAGTCTCTGTGCCGTCACGTGAATCCCATAGAGTTCCTCGAAATGCTCGGCTGCCGCCGTCAGATATTCTTCTTCGCAGGAACCGTAAACAACCAGTTCGCCTTCTTCCTTGGCAGCCTTTACCAGTTCGGATTCGTCATCCGATGTGCCGCCGCCGGAGTTGCCGCCGGAACTGCAGGCGGCCATTCCAAATGCCAGTGATCCGGCAAGGAACAGTTTCATCAGTTTTTTCACAATCTTTCCCTCCTGTTATTTGTGAAACCTTTGCAATTATTATAGTCCTCTTCAGGAACGGTGTAAACGCTTTCGGAAACGATTACGCCATAACACCGCCCAGCCCGGACAACAAAAAACCGCCCTGATCAAGGACGGTTTTCTGCGTTTTTTTACTTCGCTGCGATAGCTTCTACCGGGCAGGAACCTACACAAGACTGGCAATCGATGCACAGGTCCTCATTGCACTGGGACTTTCCTTCGTCGTCGAGTTCCAGAGCGCCTACCGGGCAAACTCCTACACAGGCTCCGCAACCGATGCAGAGTTCCTTATCAACTGTTACTGGCATAATGGTAATTACCTCCTGTCACAAATTATATCATCCGCGTTTTTACACTTCAACAATCTCAGGCGATTAAAAATATTAACATACATGTGCCTGTTCAGATGCTGTAGCTGCCCTGTCCGCGCCGGAAACGGATCTGGTTCTCCAGCTCGCGGGCCGACATGCGCATGGCGCCCTGGGCAAACACGGCGTTCTGGATCAGGTTGTCCGAAGTCACCACGATCAGGTTGTACTTCTTCTTCATCTCGCCGGTGATCTCCTCGATATACTGGTCCGCAGTCTGGTTGGTGCGGGTATAGACGATCTTCATGTCCTTGCCGCGGCGGTAGGAGGTGCCGTAGTTGTCCGGCCGCCGGTAACCGTCAAACACCAGGATCATGCGGTGGCCCAGATAGGCCTGGTAGCTGAACAGTTCATCGATCAGTTTCTCCCGGGCCGTGGTGATATCGATTTCCGCCATGGCTTTCATGCTGTCCCAGCCGTAGATCATGTTGTAGCCGTCAATGATCATGCAGGTGGGCAGTTCATCGCGGACCTTGATGCGGACCGGGTCGCTGCTCAGCGGTTTCCTGGGATCGCGGATATAGGTGTCTTCTTTCCGGTTCTTCCCGCCGGCCATGTCATTCAGGCGGTTGAGGTCCGCGGCGCTGACCTGGTAGCGGCGGTGCTGGTAGGCTGTATTGTTCGTCTCCTTCTGCAGTTCCAGGTGCATGTGGTCCTCGACCTCATACCACGGGACGGCAAAGCCGCTGCCGTGTTCGCAGAAGACCGAGGCTGACGGATGCGCCAGGTCCCGCTCGGGATCATAGCCGCTGGCTGTCACCAGGGCTTCCTGTTCGGCCGTTTCCGCATAGCCGTCCGGTACTGCTTCATAGGTGCCGCGGCCGCGGGTATAGGAAGTCACATCCTGCTGGTAATTGCGCATGAGCCTCAGCGGTCCCCGCCCGCTGATGACGGACTGGCCCTCGCCCGCTTCCCTGATCTGTACGGAAGCCTGATGCTGTTCCAGATCATAAAGGGCCCGGCTCAGGTATTCCTGCGGCAGGGTCACCGTATAACTGACCATCGGCTCCAGCAGCACCCCGCCGGCCTTCATCAGTCCCATGCGGACTGCCCGCAGGGCCGCCTCCCGGAAGTCTCCCCCTTCGGTATGCTTGGGATGGGCCCGGCCGTTGAGAATGGTAATACGCATATCCGTCAGCGGCGAGCCGGTCAGGATGCCGGGCAGCTCACTCATCCGCAGGCTGGTGAAAATGGATTTCTGCCAGCTCAGTGAAAGATTGTCAACCGGGCATTCCGAGTCAATTAAGAGTCCCCGGCCCCGCGGCAGCGGGCTGAGCTTCAGCACGACTTCCGCATAGTGGCGCAGCGGCTCGAAGTGACCGACACCGATCACCGGGGCCGCGATGGTCTCCTGATAGAGAATCCCGCCTGAGCTGAAGCCCACGGAAACCCCGCAGGCCTGCCGGATCCGGTCTTCGAGGATCTCTTTCTGCATTTCGCCCATGATGCGGATGTGGATATTCCGGGTCACCGGATCGATCGTCAGCATCAGCTGCGGATCCTCGTCGGCAATCCGCCGGCAGGTCTCGGACAGCCGGAGCATGTCGGTCCCTTCCGGCACCAGCAGCTCATAGTCCATGCAGGCCTGCAGCAGCGGCCTGGTACGGTTTTCCTCATACCCCAGCCCCTGGCCGGTTTCCACGCTGACCAGGCCCTTGACGGCGCAGATCATGCCGGCGTCGGCCTGCTGCACCATGCGGTACTCCGGCCCGCTGTAGATCCGGATCTGGTCCGCTTTTTCCTGTTCATTGATGCGCTGGCGGGCGCTCAGAATACCCCCGGTAATCTTCATGTGGGTCAGCCGGTTGCCTTCCGGATCCGTGGAGATTTTATAGACCCGGGCCCCGAAGACATCGGGATATTCCTTCTGCGGGGCACAGCGGACGATCAGGTCGAGCAGTTCGCTGATCCCCTGGTTTTTCAGGGCCGAGCCGGAAAGCACCGGGAAACAGAGCCGCTGGGATACCGCCTGGCGGACCAGGTCATCACTGACCGCGCCGGTTTCCATGAAGGCATTGAGCATGTCGTCACTGACCATGGCCAGCCGCTCCAGCCGGTCGGCCGCGCTGAAATCAATGCAGTCCTCACTGCAGTGCTGCCGCAGGTCAGCCAGCAGTTCCTCCGCGGAACGGTAGCTGATATCCATCTTGTTGATGAAGATCAGAGCCGGCACATGGTACCGTTCCAGACACCGCCAGATGGTCCTGGTGTGGCTCTGCACGCCATCCTGGGCATTGATCAGGATGACAGCCAGGTCCAGCACCTGCAGGCTGCGTTCCATCTCACTGGAAAAATCCACATGCCCCGGGGTGTCAATGACGTAGATATCTGTATCCTGCCAGGGCAGGTACGCTTCCTTGGCATAGATCGTAATCCCGTGGCTGCGTTCGTTTTCGTCGTAGTCCAGCAGCGCGTCACGGTGGTCCACCCGGCCCATCTTCCGGATCTGCCGGGAGTTGAACAGCATGCTTTCAATGCAGGTGGTTTTGCCGGCATCGACGTGGGCCAGGATACCGATGACAGTTTTTTTCCTCATTGCCCTGTTTCCTTCAGATAATCGGCATAAATCGCATCGATATCCGTGACGACCTCATCCAGGAGCTGGCCGGCTCTGACCTTGACCGGGGTGCAGGTGCGGCGTTCATCCTGGAATGCCGGTTTGACTGCCGCGCAGGCCAGACTGCCGAATTCGTCCTGGAAACGGCGCACATACGCCCGTACGGCCGCTTTCATTTTCAGATCCTTTGACGGTTTTTCTTCGCTGTACAGCAGGCCGATGGCCCCCAGCGCCCCGAGCAGCGCGCCGCAGGTATTCTGCGTCTGCATGCCTGCCCCGTACGGGATGACAATCCGGAACATCTCCTCCGGCACATCCAGGTCATACTGCCGGGCAGCGGACCGCAGCAGGTTTTCGGCACAGTTCATATGATAAAAAGGACGCTCTTCAGCAGGAATGCTTTCTTCATGCGTAATGAATTCCCGGATATACTGTTCTGTCATTTGCTCATCTCCCCTTTTCTGTTTCGGCAATCAGGCCGGTGCAGCCGGCCAGGATATCCCGGTATGCCGTTTCAAAATCACCGGTGTACCACGGGTCACTGACATCACCCGCCTGGTCTGTAAAATCCATCATCAGCCGGATCTTGTGTTCCGGATCACCGCCGCAGATGCGTTTCATCCGGGCAATGTTCACCGTATCCATGCCGATCAGCAGATCATGGCTGTCATAGTCCGCCCGGGTCATCTGCCGGGCCCGGTGATCCCCGCACGGGATGCCGTGGGCACGCAGGATCCGGCGGGCCGGCGGATAGACGGGATTCCCTGTTTCTTCTGCGGATACGCCTGCCGAATCAATCGCAAAGACACCTGAAAGACCCGCCTGTTCAGCCAGATATTTCATGATGTATTCTGCCATCGGGCTGCGGCAGATATTGCCCCAGCAGACAAACAGTATTCTCACCATTTCCTTCTCCTGAAACCGCGCCGGCTTCCTGACACCACAGGATTCTGCCGTCCTCACGCGGTTTATGCCATCAAGCTTCTCATAATACGCCTGCTTTGTTCAGCGGCATCGTCAGG
>JAFOIT010000079.1 GCA_017420585.1 Solobacterium sp. | reverse complement strand
CTCCTTGATGCAGTCCTCCTCCACAACAATATGATCCTCCTGCGGGAACTGCATTGCCCCGTACGGGCAGAGTTTGACGCAGGCGCCGCATTTCATGCACTCCTCTTTGATGTTATTGCTGTCAGCGGGATCGATCAGCCCAAGCGGGCAGACGGCAGCGCAGATGCCGCAGCCGGTGCAGGCGTCGGTCGGGAACGGCCGGTTCGGGCTGAGGCTTCTCAGCCGCACGCCGTGCATCCCTATCATGCCGTAGTCAACTTCCCGCTGCGGTATATCCGCTTCTTCCAGCATCGGGGCTGTACCGGCCTTTTCGGCCGCAAGCTTTCCGAATTCAAACGCTTTTTTCAGATCATCTGCATCCGGCCGGCCCGGCTGAATCTTTGCGGTAAAGGAATGCTCGCCGATAAACAACCCCCAGGCAAAGGGACGCAGGCCGCATTCAATGGCTGCCTGATACAGATCCAGAAGCGCCAGGTCATAATGACGGTTGCCGTAAACCGAGATGATGACTGCCGGCTGCCCGCTGCCATGGATGTTCTTCAGTTCCTCCATAAACAGCTTGACGGTATGGCCGCCGTATACCGGGGCACACAGGACCACAAGGGCGTCATCCGGCAGTTCCACGGTTTTCCCCCTGCCGGCCGGCAGCGTCAGATCATATTCATATACGTTTAAGCCGGTTCCCTTGGCAAATTCCCGGACAGTTTTTCTGCATGTGCGGGTCGGGCTGAAATATACGGTTGCTAAATGATTCATAATGACCTCCTATTATCCATGCTGAATGAAGCCTGCTGTTCTGTCCGGCAGTTATCCTGCCCAGTTCTGATATTCGTACAGGATCCTGACGAGGATCTTGATGCCGTTGATGTAATCCTCTACGCTCATCCATTCCCGCTCGCCGGATCCTTTTGCCGGGAGGGTGCATGACGGGCCGATGCCGACACAGCTGCTGTTCCCGTATACGATCGGGAAGCGGATATCGCTGCCGCCGTGATACTGATGGATAAATTCGCTGATGCCGGTTACTTCCGTGATGTTCTGTTCGATCAGTTTGACAAACGGGCTGTCATTCGGGACAAAGGCCGGGGTTGCCCGGAACGGTCCTTTCTCGATCCGGATGTTTTCAAACCGGACCTTCCCCTCTTCTTCACAGCGTTTCTTCAGATATGCCGTTACCCCGTCAATGACGCTGTCGATGGTCAGCGGCAGATAGAACCGGCATCTGGCACTCAGATGCGCCTGTGTATTGATGCCCCCGTAACCGCCGTCCGCTTTCAGTGTGCCGATATTGAGGACAAAGGACGGCTGTCCTTCAAAGGAACCGAAATCAAACCGGTTGGCATCCCGCATCATGCGGTTGTAATCTTCCAGGTATCCGGCGATATACCCGAGTTCCGCCGCCGCGTTTACACCGGTGGCCAGGTCGTCATGCAGGGTGCCCGGTTCTCCCCTGACCGAAATATCCAGGTCAATAATCCCCAGGGAAATATTCTTGATCTCGGCAAAGCCGTGGCCGGTTTCCGCCGGGTGGAGATAGATGGAATGTGCCCCGGTATATCCCTTTGACAGGGCTGACAGGGTGCCGAAGCCGCCGCCGTGCTTGCCCATGATCGACATGACCGTCAGGTCATACGGGAGCTCCGGAACATATTTCTGAAGATATCTGAGCGCATACAGCATCATCGCGACACCGCCCTTGTCATCCGCGGAACCAAGTCCAAAGATCTTTCCATCCCGGATATATGCCGTGTACGGATCATCGAATGTCCCGAAGTAGTCTTCCGCCTCGGTATCGATGTGGGCAAACAGCATCATGGAAGGTGCTGCCCCGGTTCCCTTCCGAGTGCCGACGACATTGTACGCCCCCTCGTCATAGGTAAAGTCATACGGGGAGAAGTCCGGCAGTTCCTCTGCCGCTTTTTCCTGACGGAAACAATCCACCGTAAAACCCAGTTCCTGCAGGGTCCGGATCACCGGTTCCTGTGCCTTTGTGGCTTTCCCGTCACTGCTTTCCGTCCGGATCAGTTCCAGCAGGCCGTCGATCGCTTCATCCCTGTGTTCATCTATGTTATTCAGTATTTTCTGCAGCATTGCCTTGTTCTCCTTTCACACAAGTCTCTTTAATAATAGATTTTCATATGACTGAAGCAAATGAATAATACGTGTTTATTTTGAACCCGGCAGCCCTGTTATAATGCTATTATTTTAAAGAGTGTATGGACAGGCAGGCGTGACACCCTGTCGGGCCGGGGAAACATGTACAGGTAAAAGATATGAAACAAACGTTTAAAACGAATGAAGTTGAGGAAATGCTGTCGTTCATACGCAGCAATGTCCAGAAACACAAACTGAAGAAATCCGAGGAAAACCGGGCGCTGCTCATGTCTGAGGAGACGCTTGTCACCATGCTTGAACACACTACCGGGGAAGAGATCACCCTTGAGGTGAGATATTTTGCCGGAAATATGACCATCCGCATGAGTGCCAAGGGTGACCCCTTTGATCCGGTAGCAGATACGAATGATGATCCGATGCATGCCGCCCTGATGAAATCCTTCGCTTCGGACATACATATCAAGAGTTCAAAAGGCGTAAACAGCATCTCCATCACTGCCTTCAAATCCCGCTATCTTCTGCTGTACAAACTGATCCTCGCTGGGGCCCTGAGCATTGCCCTGTCACTCCTGCTCAAAGCGGTCTGCTCCCCGAGCATCTGTCAATGGATATCCGTACAGATCATGACGACCGGCAAGACGCTGTTCATGAACTGCCTCAACATGCTCATTCCGCCGCTGGTGTTTTTCTCCATCGCCAGTGCCATTGTAAGCTTCGGTGACAGGTCGCAGCTGGGCCGCATCGGCGGCAAGACCATGGCCCTTTACGCTTTCACCACCGTATGTGCCACGGCCATCGGCTTCATCCTGGTCGAACTGATCAAGCCTTACAGATTCGGCAGCCTTGAACTTCAGGCAATCAACCCTGCCCAGGCAGGTGTAAACATGTCCTTCCGGGATTCCCTCATGAATATCTTCCCGGATAATATCGTCGCAGCATTTCTCAACGCCGACACCGTGCAGATTATCTTCCTGGCGGTCATTATAGGTCTTGGCACAGCTTCTGTCGGGACGAAAGGAAAAGCCTTTCAGGAATTCATCACGGCGGGCAACGAAGTCTTCCTCAAGCTTACAAATGCCCTTGTAGGGTTCATGCCCCTGCTTATTTTCTGCATTATCGGCGAGACGCTCCTCGGCGGCGGTGCCGGGACCGGTATGGGCATGCCGATCCTCGTTGGTGTCGGGGTGTATGTGCTGGCCATTGTGGTCATGATTGTTTTCTATCACCTGCTGCTGTTTGTTCTCGGCAAGCTCAACCCCCTTGTCTTTACCAGGAAATACCTGCCATACATGCTGCAGGTGGTTGGCATCGGTTCATCCAGCGCGGCCATCCCGCTGAATATGAAAGTGTGTGAGGAATTCGGCATCGACAAGAAAGTCTATTCGCTTTCGATCCCCCTGGGTGCTACGGTCAATATGGACGGAACCACGATCTACATGGCTGTTTTCGGCCTGCTGCTTGCCAGGCTCTACGGCCTCCCCATCACTTTGTCCGTTTACTTCACGCTGACGCTTGCCATCCTGCTCCTGTCCGCGGGTGCCCCGCCGGTCATGGGCTCCTCCATCATCTGCCTGACTGCCCTGATGCGGACCATCGGCCTGCCGGTGGAGGAAGCCGTTTCCATGGTGCTTGGCGTCGAGGTCATTGCCGGCCTGCTCAGGACTGCAAACAACGCCGTCTGTGACATGGTCGGTTCCCTGGTTGTCGCAAACCAGGAAGGCCTGCTTGATAAAGATAAGTACTATTCAAATACCGGCAAAGCATAAAGAGCGCATTCCCGGCCGGTTCCGGCTGTAACATTTCACAGCGATCACGCAAATAAAAAAACAATCTCCCTCCTGATCTGAACGCCGGGCAGGGAGATTTTTTCAGTCAGCCGGAACATGCTGCTGCACAGGGATCTGTTCTGTCTGTCTGTGAACCATAATATTAATCTATTTCTTTTTTCTTAAATTGAAAGCGCTTTTACCTTAGTATAGAATTGTAACTAGAAAGGAGTTTGTAGAACAAACTTAACAGGAGGAAAGAAAATGAAAAAGTTATTCAAACCTGTGCTGGCCGGACTGATGGCTATCAGTCTGGCGGCCTGCTCCAACGGCGGTTCTAGCACCCCGAGTGCTGCACCGGCTGACGAAGGCGACGACAAGATCTCCATCGCGCTGTGTGTCAACGGTACACTGGGCGACAAGTCCTTCTTCGATTCCGGCAACGAAGGCATGCAGTGGATCGAACGCGATTTCGGTGACAAGGCTGAAACTGAAGTTATCGAATTCTCCTATGATGATACGACCTGGCAGTCCAAGCTGGAGAACGTATTCATGTCCGAAGAATACGACATCATCATTGTAGGTACCTATGACATGCTCGGCATGACTGTCGAACTGACAGCGGAATATCCGGATCAGAAGGTCTGGTTCTATGATGAGCAGTGGGACTTCGAGACCAACCCGAGAGACAATGTCATCTCCCTGCTGTTCAAGCAGAACGAAGGTTCCTACATCGTTGGTTACATGGCAGCCATGGCTTCCAAGACCAACCACATTTCCTTCTGCGGCGGCATGTCCAATACTGTCCTGCTGGACTTCTTCGCAGGCTATGAACAGGGTGCCAAGGCTTACAACCCGGACATCATCGTTGATGAAACCTGGATGGATTCCTTCTCTGATTCTTCCAAGGGCAAGGACGTCGCTTCTTCTTCCTACTCCCAGGGTGTTGACGTTGTCTTCGCCTGCGGCGGTTCTGCCGGTCTCGGCGTCTTCGAAGCAGCGCTCGAATATGACGATGTCTTTGTAGTCGGTGTCGATGGCAACCAGGGTGCGATGTGGGAAGCTGCCGGCGAAACAGCCAAGGCTGAAAAGACCCTCACTTCCATGACCAAGAACGTCAACCAGGGCTTCTATGACACATTCAAGAAGGAACTCGACGGTACTCTGGAATACGGCCAGAACTACAGACTTGGTGTTAACGGCGGTTATGTCGGTGCTGCTGTCACTTCGACAACAGAAGCTGCCCTGACAGCTGACCAGCTGAAGGCAGTTGAAGACATCACAGCGCAGATCGCTGACGGCACAATCGAAGTAGCTACTGCTTTCTAAGCAAACACAAGACAGATTAAGATTCAAAAGGTACTGAAGTTGCCTTTGGCCTGGTGCCAAAGGCAACTTTGCTTAAAGGGGCACATTTATGGAAAATTATCTTGTGATGGAGGATGTTACCAAAATCTACAACAATGGTATCATCGCCAATGATAAAGTAAATTTTTCCGCGAGAAAGGGTGAAATCCACGCCATCTGCGGCGAGAACGGGGCCGGCAAGACAACGCTGATGAAGATGCTCTTCGGCATCGAGCAGCCTGATGAAGGCAAAATCATCATCAAGGGGAATGAGATGCATCTGAATTCCCCGACAGATGCGATCAGGGCCGGCATCGGCATGGTCCATCAGCACTTCATGCAGGTTCCTTCGCTGACCGTTGCGGAAAATGTAACACTGGGAGTTGAACCGACCAACGGATTTGTCTTTGATATGGACAAGGCAATCCGCATGACAACGGAATGCTGTGAAAAATACGGCTTTGATATCAACCCGAAAGCGCACATCCAGGATCTGTCCGTCGGCGTCAAGCAAAAAGTCGAGATCGTCAAAGCCCTGGTCAAGGGCTGTGAGATCCTGATCCTCGATGAACCGACCGCTGTCCTGACCCCGCAGGAGACAAAGGAACTCTTTGTCCAGCTGAAGAACCTGCGTGATACCGGGTGTACGATTATCTTCATTTCCCATAAATTGAATGAAGTAAAAGAACTCTGTGACCGTGTTACCGTCATCAAGAAAGGTAAGACGATCGGGGTATGGAATATCAAGGATGTTACCGAAGCGGATATCTCCCGTTATATGGTCGGCGTGGACGTTGACCTGAACATCCCGAAGGATCCTGCGGAGCCGAAGGAAAATGTCCTTGTCGTCAATGATCTGACCATTTACAACGAAGCCGGCAAGAAGAAAGTCAATGATGTTTCCTTTTCTGTGCGGCGCGGTGAGATCGTCGGTATCGCCGGGGTTGAAGGCAACGGCCAGAGGGAAATGATCGACGCGATTACCGGCCTTTCCAAATACAGTTACGGCAGTATCAAACTGATGGGCAAAGAGGTCAAGGATATGGATATCGGTGATCTGCGCAGAACCGGCCTGGTCCATATCCCGGAAGACCGCAATATCTACGGCTGTGCCCGCTCCATGAGCATCCGCGACAATATGATCGCTGACAAAATCTCAGATGCCAAATACAATAACGGCCTCTTTATCAACGAAAAAGCGGTCAGGGAAGACACCGACAAGTGGGTTGATGAATTCCTTGTGCTGTGCGACAGCGGTGACCAGCTGGTCGGCATGCTGTCCGGCGGCAATGTGCAGAAAGTCGTCGTTGCCCGGGAATTCACCAGTTATTCCGAACTGGTTGTCTGTGACCAGCCGACCCGCGGCATTGACGTCGGCGCGGCGGAATTCGTCCGCGAACGCATGGTTGAGATGCGCGATGCCGGCAAGGCCATCCTGCTGATCTCTGCTGACCTGGCTGAAATCATGAGCCTGTCCGACTCCCTGATCGTCATGCACGGCGGCAGGATCAACGCCTACTTCCCCGATGTCAGACAGCTGACTGAAGAAGACCTTGGCTTCTATATGCTTGGCGTCAAGCACATGAGTGAAGAAGAGATTAGAGGTGCTTTGCATGAGTGAGAATAAACAGATGAAGAAATCATTCGTCACCCTGTTCGGCGGTATGGACGTCGAGACCCGGTTCGGGCTGATGCGCATGGCTGTCGCCATCGCCATCGGTCTCGGCACGGCCGTCCTGCTGATCATCATCGGCGCCAGGGATCCGATTGATTCCCTGAAATACTTCTTCCTGGGACCACTGCAGATCCTGAACCCGAACGTTGCCAAAGGTATCGGCTGGAACTACTTCGACCAGTGGATCCAGTTCATGATCCCGCTTCTGTTTACCGGCACGGCGGTCAGTATCATGTTCTCTGCCAACAAGTTCAACCTCGGTCTTGAAGGTGCCATCATGTGCGGCGGCCTGGCCTGTGCCTGGGTCTGCTGCCTGCTGGACGGTGATATTCAGGCTGCGAATGCCAGCCCGGTCCTCTGCGCTGTCTGCGGCCTGGGAGTATCCATACTCGCGGGGGCCCTGATCACGCTCATCCCTGCGCTTCTGGAGAAGAAGTGGGGGGCCTCGATCATGGTTACCTCGCTGATGCTGAATTACATTTCCCTGTATATTTCCAGATACTGCCTGTTCTCCACCACGCTGCGGGATACCCGTACTTCCAAGTATTCCTGGCAGTGGACAGAAGATGTTGTGCTGACCTTCCGGAAATTCATGGGAACCCGGTTCACGATGCGGCTGGGACTGTTCATCGGCATCATTGTTGTCCTGGTCGGCTGGGCGTTCCTGTTCAAGACAAAATGGGGTTTCAAGATCCGCCAGCTCGGCCAGAATCCGAGTTTTGCCAAATATGTGGGTGTCGGGATCATTTCGACCGGGGTTATCGTGCAGATTATCGGCGGTGCAATCGGCGGCCTGTGCGGAGCCACTGTCATTCTCGGCAATTACAACTATTACTATGGTGTTGAACTGACCGGCTATGGCTGGGACGGCGTTACCATGGCGATTTTCGCCGGGAACAACCCGAAGCGTCTGATTCCGGCAGCGGCCTTCATTGCCTATATCAGGGCCGGTGCTTCGATCATGGCTACCCAGCCGGGCGGCCCGATCAATGAACTGACAAAGATCGTTGAAGGCGTTATCGTACTGTTCCTGCTGGCTGAGAGATTCCTGGCCAAGACACATCGTAAGATGATCGTCGAGGAGGCAAAGAAAAAGCAGGCACTCAAGCTGGAAACAGGAAAGGAGGCTGCAGAATAATGGGACTGTTGACTGAAATTCTCAATACCCTTGCCAAGGTACTCGTGCTTCCGTCTTTCTATTACATGATCATCATGTCGGCTGCCCCGATCCTCCTGGCTGCCCTGGCCTGCGCGATCGCGCTGAAAGCCAATGCCATCAACATGGGTACGGAAGGCATCATGACGGTGTCCTCCCTGGTGGCTGTGCTGGTATCTGCCAAACTCGGCGGCGCGGCGGCCGGCGGTCCTTGGGCGGGTCTGGCGGCGGCGATCGTCGTCGGTGCCATTCTGGGCTTCCTGGTATCCGTGTTCGCCTTCCGGCTGAAAATCGATATCATTCTCGTCGGTATCGCCATGAACCTGATCGGTACCGGTGCCTCTGTCTTCCTGATGTATGTCCTGACGGGTGACAGAACCACCACGACATCACTGTCTTCCGGGACACTGCCGCAGGTTACGATCCCGCTGCTTAAGGATATCCCGGTGCTCGGGGAGATTCTCTCAGGGCACTATATCCTGACTTACGTCGCGTATATCCTGGTCTTTGTAATGTCCTTCCTGCTGTTCAAGACAAAGCTCGGACTGCGGATCCGCGCCGTTGGTGAAAATGAAGACGCGGCTGAATCCGTCGGTATCTCTTCCCTGCATATCAAAACCATCGCCCTGGTTATTTCCGGGGCATTGGGCGGCCTGGCCGGTGCCTTCATGTCCGAATGCTATCTGGCCTACTTCTCAAGCGGCCTGATTGCCGGACGCGGCTTCGTTGGTCTGGCAGCCTGCAACATGGGTGCGGGAAACCCGGGCATCATCTGCATCTGCTGCCTGGCCTTCGGTATCTTCTACGCGTTCTCCAACTTCGCAACCCTTTCCAATTTGTCCATCTACGCCCTGAACGCGCTCCCGTATGCGGTTGTTCTGGTCGGTGTCGTGCTGTACTCGATCTATACCCGCAATAAGGAACTGAAGCGTCTGCAGGGACTGGAAAGCGAGGAAAAATCCGACACCGGCACGGTTGCCCGGAACTAGCAGGCAGCCTCATCCGGAAGAAAGGAATCCTATGACAATGAAAAAAAGACCGGTGATTCTTGACGGTGATCCCGGACACGACGATGCGATTGCCTGGGTGGTGGCCGCATCCGTGCCGGAATTTGACATCAAGGCAATCACCACGGTAGCCGGCAACCAGACGCTGGCAAAAGTAACTTACAACGCGCAGCGCATCGCTGCCCTGCTGCATCTCGATGTCCCGGTGGCCAAGGGCAGGCCTGTCCCGCTGATGTCCGACCTGATCATTGCCCCGAACTTCCACGGGCAGTCCGGTCTGGATGGTCCGCAGCTGCCGGAGCCGGCAAGAGGCGTCAGTCCCCTGTCCGCCATCGAAATGATGGCAAAAGTACTGCGGGAATCCGAGGAGAAGGTCACGATCATCGCGACCGGTCCGCAGACAAATGTCGGGGCCCTGCTGCTGACCCACCCGGAACTGAAAGACAAGATCGAAGTCATCTCCACGATGGGCGGCGGGATCCGCAACGGCAACTGGACGCCGGCAGCGGAATTCAACATCCTGGTTGACCCGGAAGCTTCCTATATCGAAAACGTATCCGGGGTTCCGCTGCAGATGTGCGGCCTGGATGTGACCGAACAGGCCATTGTATACCCGGAAGACTGGGAAAAGATCCGCGCCCTGGGCAACCCGGTTGCCAAGGTTGTGGCAGAATGGTTTGACTTCTTCTTCATCCATCTGAGCGAACTGGGCTGGAAAGGTGCCACCCTGCATGATCCGTGCGCCGTCCTTTCGCTGGTTCATCCCGAGATCTTTGATATCCGTGATTACTATGTAATTACGGAACTGGGCGGCCAGTATACACGCGGCGAAACCGTCGCTGATGTGTATGGTATCACCGGCAACAAGCCCAACTGCCGGGCTGTTGTCGGCCTGGACCGGGAAAAATTCGTTGATTACCTGATTGAGGCATGCCGGACCTATGATGGCTGGGAGGTGGAATAATGGAACGCATTCCTGTATGGATTGACACCGACTGCGGTGTAGATGACGCCCTGGCCCTGCTCTGTGCCTTCCGGCTGCCGGAACTGGAAATTGTCGGCCTTTCGGCAACGGCCGGAAATGTCACCCTGGAAAACACCTACCGCAATACCCGTGATATCGCAGCCCTCGCCGGCCGGAAGGACATACCGGTTTACAAAGGGGCAGAGAAACCCTGGATCGCAGCGCCGCGGACATCTGAATATGTCCATGGCACGGACGGCCTCGGCGGGGCAAAGATCGCCCACTCGGATGCCCCGGAGACGGAAGGCCATGCCTGGGACGCGCTTTACAGCAAGGCAAAGGAACTCAACGGGGAACTGCGCATTGTGGCCGTCGGCCCGCTGACGGATATTGCCAACACCATCATCAAATATCCGGACTTCCCGGATTATGTCAAAGAACTGTGCATCATGGGCGGTGTCCTGGCCGGACCCGGAAACACCAATATGACAGCCGAATTCAATATCATGGGCGATCCCCATGCGGCGGCATGTGTGTTCAAGTCCGGGATCCGCATTGTCATGTTCGGCCTAGATGTAACCCTGCAGGCGTACCTGACAAAGGAAGAAGTCGATGTCATCAGCAATACCGGCAATGACGTCTGCCGCCTGATCGGTGAGGCAACCGCCAAAACCCTGGCTCT
>JAFOIT010000078.1 GCA_017420585.1 Solobacterium sp. | reverse complement strand
AGCGTCAATGATGACCTGATGACCGGGGCAGGGCATATCTTTGCCTGCCACCTGAAGGAGACAAACCCGAAAACGGACCGCAGCGTCCCGTGGGGCACAGGCCTGACAGACTATGAATCAAACCTCCGGGTGCTGAAACAGCTGGGCGTCAGGATGTTCAACGGGGAATTCTGGAATGATCATCCGGAAGCCTGGGAAGAGAATCTGAAGTATTCCAGCACGTTCCTCAGGGAATATCTGGACCGTGTCTTTGCGGAATAACTGAAAAACGGACCGGCAATTGCCGGCCCGTTTTATTTTTTGATCTGGCTCGGATATTTCCATTTCCGGAAATCTTCCGGGGTGAACAATTTGCAGTCCTGGCCGTTGTTCAGGGTCAGGATCGTGTAGTAGATCTTTGCCAGTTCTTCAATGTAATCGGCATTTTCATATGCCTCATTCAGGTCACCGCCGAGGGCAATTGTCCCATGCCGTTCCATCAGCGCCAGGTCGGAGCGCTTGACGGTTTCCGCCACATTGCGGGCCAGGTCCATCGTTCCCGGCAGGGCATACGGGGCAACCGGGATTACCCCGTTATCGAGATGGAAAATAAACAGTTCGAAAATGAAGGACGGGATCGGCCGGTTCAGGCAGGCAAAGGCACTGGCCATAGCTGAATGCGTATGGACGATGGCCCGGATATCCGGTCTCTCCTTATAGCATTCGATATGCATCAGGGTTTCGCTGGATGGTTTGCCGCCTTCGAGGCAGTTCAGTTCAAAGTCGACAACGCATACCTGGTCCGAGGTCAGAAAATCACGGTCAACCCCGGAAGGCGTGATGCAGACATAGCCTGTTTCGGGATCCCGGGCGGAAACGTTTCCTGACTTGTGCTTGCACAGGCCGTTATTCTGCGCTTTTTTGGCAATACGGACAACTTCTGATTTCAATTCTTCAAGCATTACTGAGCCTCCTTGTTCAACTCTTCATTTTTCATGAGAACTTTTGTGGCGGTGGTGACATCGGTGATCAGGACATTGGGAATGCCGCCCCGCAGGGCCCCGAGGATCGAAGACACTTTGTAGTCCCCGACCGCCACGGCGACTGTCATGGGATTCTTTTTGACATCCTCCAGCGGCATGCAGATGCATTTTTCATTCCATTCGCAGTCAACATAATTCCCGTTAATGTCATAGTAGAGCATGCAGACACAGCCGACTGCGCCTTTTGCCTGCAGTTCCTTTGCCTGTGCCTCCGTCTGGTATTCACGGATCATTTCCGCGGTTTTCAGCCGGCTGACATCGATGCCGCCCAGTCCGGTTATGATCAGGTCGCACCTGGTCATCAGTTCCGTCACTTCCCGGACATTCGGGTCATTCAGGAGCTGGCTGCGGGCAAAGGCGTTGTCCATGTAGATCGGCGTGTTCAGGTAATAGCCGGTCCCGTGGAAAGTGGATGCCAGGTTGTTGATGATCTCGCGGGATTCGATGGCCTGCCGGGAGTTTGATATGGTGCCGATCAACTGGACGACATCAAGCTGACAGCTGTGGATCGGCCGGATTTTCCGGTTGGTCCGGTCTGCCGCGTTGCCGCTGGCAACCCCAATGCGCATATGTCCTTTCAGCAGGTTGGAAACATAGATCGATGCGAAGTCCGTGGCGGCGTCCAGTGTCTGGTCATATGTATCACCTTCGAAATTGGTGAAAATGATCGCGTCCTTCAGGCCAAAGCTTTCACGGAAGACTTTTTCCACGGAAGGAACACGGTCCCGGACATGCTTGACCCTGATGTCGACGATGCCGATCTCTCTTGCCCGGGTAAGCAGTCTTGAAACCTTCGAACGTGAGAAGTACAGCCGGCGGGCAATCTCAGCCTGCATCATGTTCTGGTTGTAGTACATGTCGGCGATCTGGGACAGGAACGCGTATTCCTGCAGGTCCTTTTCATTTTTCGAAAGGGCTGCTGATTCAATTACATTCAGATCATTATCAGCCATTTTTCAGTGCCTCATAAACTGCTTCAGTATCCTTCACCACATCCTGGTAAAGACTGAAAATCTGCATATCAGGAGTATAGGTATAGACTTTGGCCCCG
Source organism: Solobacterium sp. (assembly GCA_017420585.1). Taxonomy (GTDB): domain Bacteria; phylum Bacillota_I; class Bacilli_A; order Erysipelotrichales; family Erysipelotrichaceae; genus Bulleidia. The sequence goes on along the minus strand of JAFOIT010000078.1, from coordinate 2,197 downwards.
GACCGGGCAGCCGTGAACGCCGACCGGTAATCAAGGTAGAGACCCAGGGTGACGGAAGCAGAAATGAAGGACCCGATGGCGGTAGCCTGGGCATCATCATAGCGGATCAGCGTTTTGCCCAGCATGTCAGCCAGGATCTGATCAAACAGTTCACACTTGGTCAGACCGCCGCCGATGCTGATCCGCGCGGCATCCCGGGATTGCGCCGGCAGTGCCTTGACGCTTCTGACGATTTCCGCGGCAATCCCTTCAAGCATGGCGCGGCCGAGGTCAGCCCTGGTGCTGCCAAGGGAGAGGTGTGTGAAGGATGCTCTGGCGTTCGGGTTCCAGTCGCGTGAACCGCAGCCCTGGAACAGCGGGACAATCCGAACCCCGTTGGCGCCGGGGGCGGAAGTGCCGACGATCGCGTGAAAACGGCCGAAATCAGGATGGCCGTCCTGCCACAGTTCCGGGAATATTTCTTTCAGAAGCCAGTTCAGGGCAGCTGCGGAAGCCAGCACATTGGCTTCCAGCACATATTTGCCCGGGATGGCTGAAGTGTTGCAGATGATCGCGGGATTATCGAGATATGGCTGATCTGCCAGGGAAATAATGAAGGATCCGGTCCCGCAGTTGATGACCAGGGATGAATGATCCAGTTCCCCGAGGCCAAGGGCGGAATTCTGCTGGTCCCCGCCGGTTGTAATAACCGGGATGCCGGCCCGGACACCGGTTGCTTCCGCAAAGGCGGCAGTTGTCATACCGGCGATGGAACCTGTTTCCCGCAGTTCCGGCAGCTTTTCCAGGTCAAGATCATAGAGACGGAGCATCTTTTCGTCATACTGCAATGTATGGATATTCATGACGCCGGTGCGGCTGCCGTATGTTGTTTCGCTGGTAAACGCGCCGGTCATGACATTGATCAGATAATCCGGAACGACCAGGGCCTTGCAGGCTTTCCGGTAGGCATCCGCAAGGTGTTCCTTGAACCAGGAGATCTTGGCAGCAGTGAAGACGGTATTGACCCTGGCCCCGACTGTCTGATGGATTTCGGGGTTCATGGGCTCGAGCTGTTCGCAGATCTCCTTGTTGCGGGTGTCCTGCCACATGATGAAATTGCTCAGCGGCCTGCCGTCTTTGTCAATCAGGGCAGGGGCAGAGCGGAAGGCGGTGACGGATATGGCGTCAACGGTAAAGGAAGCGGCTGTTTCCCTGACAATCTCAGTCAGCCTGTCTTTCAGGACAAGCGGATCCTGTTCGATGTAATTGTCAATGAAGATCAGCGGTGTCAGGCGGCTGACCTGGCAGAGTTCATTTCCATCCTGATCATACAGGATGCCGCGCATGCTGGTGGTGCCGATATCGAGTACGAGAATGTTCATTGTCCTGACCTCTATACTGTTATTCAAATCATACCGTAATTGCTTTGGCAGATGAATAAAATTTCAGGAAAATCATGCGATTATCAGTGCAATCAGGCAAAAATGGCGGAATATTCTGAACATATGTGCAGGATTCGGAAAAGCGTTGACCCGGCAAAGCCAATTCATATAGTATGAAGCCGGAAACAGGCATAAGCGTATCCAGGAAATATAGAATCTTATCTGACAGGAGGAGGAACAGGCATGAGTTTAATTGATGATATTACGAGAGAAACGTGGATTAAGAAGACATTCCCGGAATGGGGGACCTGGCTGGTCGAGGAAATCGAGGAAAAGGAAGTGCCGGCCGGAAACGTGTCCATGTGGTGGCTTGGCTGTGTCGGCATCTGGATGAAGACACCGGCCAACACGAACATCACGATTGACCTGTGGACCGGCAACGGCAAGCGCACGCACGGCAACGGCAAGATGGCTGTCGGTCATCAGATGGCCAATATGAGCGGCGCAAGAAAGATGCAGCCGAACCTGCGGAATGTTCCGTTTGTGTTCGACCCGTTTGCTTTCAAGCACGTTGACGCCGTCCTTGCGACGCATTATCACCACGACCATATGAGTGAGGAATGGGCAGCCCATGTCATTAAATCCGGCATGATGACAACCGATGAGAACGGCAAGGCAATCCCGGTTCCGTTCATCGGCCCGTATAAATCCTGCGAGTTATGGCAGAAGTGGGGTGTGCCGGCAGACCGCTGCATCGTTGTCAAGCCGGGCGATGTCATCAGGTTCAAGGATCTTGAAATCGTCTGTCTGGAAGCCTTTGACCGCACCTGCCTGGT
>JAFOIT010000077.1 GCA_017420585.1 Solobacterium sp. | reverse complement strand
TTGCCGTCTCAGTCAGCCGGGCCTGGTGGAACAAAGGCATCGGCACCAATCTCGTTGCCATGCTGGTCCGCTTTGCCAGAGACACTGCCGGCGTTGACCGGATTACCCTGGATGTACGCAGTGACAACGAGCGGGCCATCCGGCTGTACCGGAAATTCGGCTTTGAAAAAACCGGAGTATTCCCCGGTTATGTGAAAATCAATGATGAACTGTTTGACTGCGATCTGATGGTTCTGAAACTGCAATGAATCCGGTATATCCGGATTTTTTATATCAGCCGGCGGCCGCCGTCGATATAGAACGATGTGCCGTTGACAAAGTCTGCCTCATCACTCAGCAGATACAGGGCTGCATGGGCAATTTCCTCCACCGTGCCCAGCCGGCCTACCGGTGTGCCGTTGACGATCGCGTCATGCGCCCATTCCCGTACTGCCGGATCTTCGAACGCACCGGCCATGATCAGGCCCGGATTCACTTCATTGCAGCGGATGCCCTCCTTGGCATATTCAAGGGCAATGATCCTGGTCAGGTTGGTAATGCCTGCCTTGGCAATGGCATACATGCCGACCCCCGGCACTACCTGTTCCGCAGTAACGGAATTGATATTCAGGATCTTCCCGCTTTTCTGTTCCCGCATGTACTTCAAGGCATAGATGCTGCCCATAACATAACTGCCCAGATTGGTATCGATCACTTTGCGGTAGTCATCATACGTGTTTTCAGCAAAGACCTTTGTCGGTTCATACGCCGCATTGTTAACCAGCACGTCAATCCGGCCGTACGTGCTGACCGCAGTATCGATCAGGTTCTGCAGCTGCGCCTGGTCCAGGACATCAGTACGGACAAACAAAGCCTCACCGCCATTGTCCCTGATCTCTTTGACTACGGCTTCGCCTTTTTCCTGCCGTCTGCCGCTGCCGACAACCTTTGCCCCATGTGACGCAAACAATTTAGCCATGCCGGCACCGATGCCGGAAGTTGTACCGGTGATGACAATCACCTTATCTTTCAGTTTCTGTTCCATATATACCCTCCCGGATTCATTATAACGAAAAAGAAGGCCCTTAGGCCTTCCCTTCATTCAGATTGACTCACACCTGCCAGAAGATCCATTCTGCCATGCTTTCCACATCTTCCCTGACAGTGCCGGTTTCGTCCGCCATCTCCTGCAGCACCGGCCGCAGCACCTCCCGGTCATCTTCCGTGAACAGGGAGAAGTTCTGATAACAGTACTCCAATGCTTCATCAACAGTATAGAGATTGAACCAGGTATACGGCTGATACACAATATCCGGGTGATAATCATTGTCCTGCAGCCATTCTGCCATGACATCATTCCCGCGGTAATCTCTCTCCTCTTCTTCCGGTCTGCCAAGCCGGCGCAGAATCCCGGCAATGAACAGATTGCGGTATCCCGCAAACTTTGCGATAAAGCAGCTGCCAGACGATATTTCACACATCTTCCGGACATCCTCCGTACCATTAACAGCCGGGGTCATGTTCGCAAAAACAAAGTCAAACTTCTTATGCCAGCCCTGCTCAGAGGGCACTATGTCAGCGAAGTCTGCCTGCACCAGTTCATAATCCGGCGTAAACATATCCATATACTGTTTTGTGTAAGCCAGCATCTTTCCGGAAATGTCCATGGCTGTCACGTGCATGCCGAGCCGGGCAAACCGGACGGCATACTTGCCGGCTCCGCAGCCAAGGTCCAGCACTCCGCTGCCTGCTTTCAGCACACCCTGTTTTTCCAGGTATGTCATCAGCAGATCCGGATACTCATTCTCGTCCGGATTGTCCAGAACCATTGTTGCATAATGTGCCGCAACACTGTCCCAGTATTCAATTGACTCTCTGCTCATCCGTTTTCACTCCTTCCAGCACTGATGCCGGTATGCAGATGCGGATCCGGTCATCGTGCAGACGCTCAATCTCTGTTTCAATGTGATACAGCCGCCGGATCAGATCCGGGGTAATGACTTCCTGCGGTGTACCGTAGGCTATGATCTTTCCCTCCGCCAGAGCCATGATCCGGTCGGAATACAGGAATGCCTGATCCGGATTATGGGTTGTCTGGAAGACCGTATAGCCTTCCCGGATCAGGCTTCGGATCTCTTCCATGACCCTGATCTGGTTGCCATAGTCCAGATTGGCGGCCGGCTCATCCATATACAGAATTCTTGTATTCTGTGCCAGGGCCCGGGCAATCATGACCAGCTGCCGTTCCCCGCCGGACAGATTCATATACCGGCGATACCGCAGATGATCAATATGCAGTTTCCGTAATGCTGACAGAACTGTTTCTTCTTCCTTCTTTCCCGGGCTGTTCAGGCCGCTCAGCAGGGATGTTGTGCCCATCAGCACCATTTCCTCCACCGTGTAGTTGAATACACCTTCTGCCGACTGCGGGATATATGCTGTTTTCCTGGCCATCTGCTTCGGGGTCAGGTTCCGGATGTCCACACCATCCAGCACGATGTCACCCCGGTAGTGCCGCATCAGCCCCAGCATGCATTTCATCAGTGTTGACTTGCCGGCCCCGTTGGGACCGAGCAGACTGACCAGAATTCCTTCCGGAATCGTGAAGTTGATATCCTTCAGTACTTCCGGCTGTCCCGGATAGCCGAATGAAAGATTACTGACCTGGACACTCATGATATTCTCTCCCGGATCATCAGCCAGATGAAGAACGGTGCCCCGATCACGGCCGTGATGATACCTAACGGCAGCTCTGTGGAATACAGGTTTCTTGCCAGATCATCCACCAGCAGAAGAAATGAACCGCCCAGCAGGGCAGACGCAGGAATCAGGTACCGGCAGTCATTGCCTGAAATTCTTCTGGCAATATGCGGAATGACCAGTCCTACCCAGCCGATGATGCCTGAAACAGATACCGCCGCGGCTGTCAGCAGGGTTGAGCAGATGATCACCAGCACCCGGATCCGGGATGTACTGACACCCATTGTCCTGGCCTCCATATCATCAATGGTCAGCAGGTTCATCTGCCAGCGGACCATGAAAATCGGCACCATTCCAATCGTAATCGGTATCCACACATATCCCAGTTCCTTCATGGTCATGCCGGACAGCGATCCCATGAGCCAGTATGTGATTTCCGGCAGTGTGTTGTTCGGATCGGCAATCAGCTTGAGGTATGATGTCCCGGCCTGAAACAGGGAACTGATCATGATGCCGGCCAGAATCAGGTTCAGGGTAACGGATCCTTTCCCCAGCCGGGCAATGAACAGAACCAGCAGCAGGCACAGCATGCTGGCTGTAAATGCCCAGCCGGTCACCACGAAGGAAGAACAGCCCAGCAGAATGGCCAGCGCCGCCCCGAAACCTGCCGACGTTGATGCGCCGAGCAGGTCCGGTGCTGCCATCGGGTTGCTGAAGATGCACTGGTAGGAAGCGCCGGCTACAGACAGCGACGCCCCGACCAGGACGGCTGTGCAGATCCGCGGCACCCGCACCAGCAGAACCATGTTCTCAGCCAGGTTTGACCAGGTCTTTGTAACCGGGATAACAACTGATGCCAGAATGCGGAGCACATCTGCAAATGGTACCGCGTATCTGCCAAGCAGCAGAGAAAACAGGAATATGCCGATCAGGCATATTCCCATGATCATCAGTTTCAGTCCGGGTGAATGTTTCGGCTTGCGCATGCCGGATCAGGAAAGTGTATGAAGAAGATTCTCGTATTCTTCATCCGAGAGGTCGTAATGATAGAACAGTCTGTAGAATTCTGTGATCTTGTCTTTCATATCCCACGCAAACGCATCCGGATAGACCGTCTTGGCAATATAGATCATACCCAGATAACGGTTGATGGACGGCGGCGACACAAAACTGTACGGTCCGGCCGGAATCCCATAGTATTTTCCTTCTTTGACTGCGGACAGTTCCGACCAGGCAGCAGCGTCAACGATCGTTTCCGGATCTGCGCTGTTATAGAAGAAAATGTATTCCGGATCCCAGTTGGCAAGCTGTTCGATATCGATTCCCGTTGCCGCATACATCTGTGATTCATCCACAACTGCAACGTTGTCCATCATCAGGGACCAGATTTCATCAAAGTACGTTCCTTTGGCAATGCAGCCAAGTCCGTCAGTGCCATTCAGCACAACAACTGTCTTCTTTTCCGTATCGGCAAGGACCTCTTCGGTTGTGCCGACAATATCCTCAACAAACAATGCGAGTTCTTCCGCCTTTTCCGATTCATTCAGCAGATCACCGAGCATCCGGTAGGAAGTAACCGTGTCGTGCAGGTTTCCTTCAATGAATACACACGGGATGCCGAGCAGTTCCTGCAGGTTGTCAAGATCTTCGACAATCGTGTCCTTGGGCTCGCCGAAGTCAATGATAATATCCGGACTGACCGCAGCCACCTCCTCGATATTCAGCTGACTGCCGGTCTTGTACAGATTGCCGGTTTCACTCAGTCCTTCAGTGCTGGTTCCGAGGTAGTACTTCTGCTCTTCCGTCAGGGTTCTGGAAACTGTCGCGAGCTTATCCGCCGCCAGCGGCCAGATGAACATCTGCGCCATGTCTCCTGATGGGATGATACTGTTGATTTCTGCCGGAACCTCCACTTCCCGGCCGGCTGAATCCACAAAGATCCGTGTGCCGGGCTCTTCCGGTTCCGGTGAACCGCTTCCCTGTGATCCGGAAGCAGAATTGCTGCACCCGGCAATTAGAAGAACAGTAATAAGGAATGCTGCAGTTTTCTTCATTCTTTTCATAATTCCTCCGTAAAAAATAAAAGTATACCTGCCAGGCTGCTGCTGACACCGTATACCTTCAGGCATACAATTCTGTTTTCGTTTCCTGTAAATAGCCGGTCCTTCTGTACCGTCAGACCTCTGCAGAGGTTAATTTACTGAAATTATTATACTACAAAAAGGCCGGCTGTTTTCTTTTTCCATTACTGACCCGGGCACAGGAAAATCCGGCATTCCTGCCGGATTTCTCTGTTTCAGATTCAGTTGAGTCTAGCCTTCAGTTCTTCCAGCTCAGCTTCCAGTTTCCGGATCGCTTCTTCCTTCAGATAGACATTGCGCTCGAGGTCTTCCTTGAGAACCGGCACAACATCCAGGGTCAGTCTGTACTGCAGGTCTTCCAGCTGCTTCTTGGCGGCATCCAGTTCTGCCTGCTTGGCATCTACCTGGGCCTGGAAACGCTTGTTGGCAGCGTCTCTCTTGGCACCCCAGAACATATCCTTGATCTTTGTGAATTCATCCCACAGACGATCGTTGTCTTCTTTTCCGGAGTAACCGGCAGAGCGCCATTCCTTATCCAGTTCCTTCATCCGGTCTGTAATTGCCTTGCTCAGGTCAGACTTCTCAACGATTTCCTTCGCTTCCGCAATCAGCGCGTTCTTCTTCTCAACACTGGCCTTGAACTGGGCATTTCTCTCATCAAAGAACTTCTGCCGTTCTTCGAAGAACTTCTGCCGGAGTTCATTGAACTGCGGCCACAGTTCCTCATCCAGATCACGGCCCGCACTGCCGGCAGACTTCCAGGAATCGAACAGTCCGTTCAGTTTCGCGGTCGCATCCTTCCAGTTTGTTACACCGGATGTGAGTTCCCTGGCCTTGGCAATGATTTCTTCCTTGATTGCCTTGGCTTCTTCCCGTCTCTGGTCGAGATTGGAGAAGTATTCTGTTTCACGGTCACGGAGATCCCGGTCGAGCTTGTTGAACGCATCCCAGAATTCCTCGTCAGCCTGGGCCCCGGCGGAGCTGATCTCGCTGAGGTCGCTGCGCAGACGGCGCATGGCCCGCTTGGCTTCCTTGAAGTTTGTGACTTCCTTCAGCGCTTCAGCCTTCTTCAGGATGTCTTCCTTATCTTTTCTGTTTGTACGGATGTAGCCGATCCTTCTCTGGAACGCTTCTTCAGCCAGCCCCAGACGCTTGACATATTCCGCATCCTTCGGTGTCTGCCAGTTGATCATGTCTTCCAGCTCGTTGCGGATGGCAGCCAGCCGTTCTTCATCAGCGTCATTTTCACTGTTCTTGCCGATTTCTTCAGCTTCCCGGCACAGTTCCTTCTTGTGCAGCAGCTGGTTTTCCATGACCTCTACGGCGTTGTCGCCATACTCTGTGCCATATTCAATTTCTCCGCCCTCGGATGCCGGCTTCTGCCACACGAACATCTGATAGACACCATCGGCCTCAATACCGAACCAACGGCCATGACCGTCCTCTGTGCCTTCTTTCGGAGCAACTGCATGACCCTCAGCATCCTTCGCACCATAGAGGATCTCGATTACCTTTCCTCCAAAAGTGTTATGCGGTCTGATTTTCGTTTTGGCCAGATCGTCGCCAAATTCCGGTTTACCTTCCCAGATCATACGTATGTCCCCCTTGTCTTAACTTAATTATTAAAGCATATATATATGCTTATAAACAAGATTATCAGTATAAAAAATCCTGTTATTTTCAGAAAATCATCTGCACCAGAATCATGTAGCACAATGTGCCCGCAAGAATGCTGAGCAGCGTACTGCGCTTCCATGCATGCAGGACGGCTGTCACCAGGACAGCGGCGGCTTCCGGCAGGCCGTGCGGGGCGGCCATGACTTCTGTATCCTTGAGGCAGTACACCACCAGCATTGCCATGATGGCATACGGCAGCACCCGGCCCAGATATTCCACCGCGGCCGGTGTTTTCCGGCGGCCCAGCACCCAGAACGGCAGGAAGCGCGTAACGATCGTCACGGCTGTTACAACCGCGATCATCGCGGCAATATACACCTGACTCATGCCTGTCCCTCCCCGGGCCGCTCAATCAGCGGCCGGCAGAGAATCATCAGTACCGTAATCATGATCATGGCCGGGATCAGGAACCGCCCCGGGCCGAATACCAGCAGGGAAACAACCGAGGAAACCAAACCAATCAGGGCCGGTATATGCGTTTTTGCCGTCAGCCACTGTTCGGTAAAGACCGTCACAAACAGGGCCGTCATGGAGAATTCGATGCCGGCCGTATTGAACGGCAGGACTTCCCCGAGCAGGACGCCGAGAACCGTGCCGCAGATCCACCAGATTTGGTTGAACATGGATACGAAGAACCGGTAACGGTTGGCATCACAGCCTTCCGGCAGGTCATCCGTGCAGACCAGTGAGTATGTTTCATCCGTCAGGGTATAGATCATATAGGTCCGTCCGACCCCGGCATGCCGGTACCGGTCCAGCATGGAGATGCCGTAAAACAGGTGCCGGGCATGCACCATGAGGGTGGTCAGGGCCGCCGTGATCTGCGAGGCCCCGGACGTCAGCAGCCCGACCGTCTCGAACTGCATCGAGCCGCCGTA
>JAFOIT010000076.1 GCA_017420585.1 Solobacterium sp. | reverse complement strand
ATCTCCAAACAGTATCCCGGTGTACTGGCCCTGAATGACGTTTCACTCGATGTCTATGAAGGGGAGACACTGGCCCTGGTCGGAGAAAACGGTGCGGGCAAGTCGACACTGATCAAGACACTGTCCGGATCCATCCTGCCTTCAGAGGGAAAGATCATCTTTGAAGGAAATGAATATGACCATATGACCCCTAAACGCTCTTCGGATCTTGGTATTTCGGTTGTTTATCAGGAATTCAATCTGATGAATACACTGAGCGTGGCCGAGAATGTGTATGTTGGCAGACTGCCGATGAAAAACGGACTGTACGACAAGAAGAAGTGCATTGAGGACGCGAAGAAGATCTTCGAAGAGATGGAAGTTGATATCGATGTCACCAAACCGGTAGAAGAACTGTCGGTTGCCTATATGCAGCTGGTCGAAATTGCCAAAAACCTGGCAAAGCAGACAAAGCTTCTGATCATGGACGAACCGACTGCACCGCTGACTGAACATGAATGCGGCATTCTGTTCCGCATCATGAAGCAGCTGAAGCAGCGCGGTGTTACGATTATATTCATTTCCCACCGCATGAATGAAATCTTCGATGTCTGTGACCGGGCCGCGGTCATGCGGGACGGTCAGCTGATTTCGACGCATGAGATCAAAGATATCACCAGAGCAGGCCTGATCGCCGACATGGTGGGCCGCGATATGTCCGAAGCCTTCCCGACCTGTGATAAGACCATCGGGGAAACGGTGCTGGAAGTCAGAAACCTCAGCGGCAACGGCGTCAGGAACATCAACTTCGAACTGCGCCGGGGCGAGATCCTCGGCCTGGCCGGACTGGTCGGGGCCGGCCGTACGGAGATCATGAGAATCCTGTACGGGGCGCATCTCGGCGGCAGCGGTGAAGTGTATCTGCATGGCAAGAAGGTATTCTTCCATAATCCGAAGGAAGCGGTGCAGCATGGCATCGTCCTGATTCCGGAAGACCGGAAGCGGGAAGGGGTGCTGCTGACATTGCCGATTGCCCAGAATATTTCCCTGCCGAACCTGAAGGCAGTATCCCATGCCTTCCTGATGAATTTCAGGAAGGAAAAGGAAATCGTCGATAAGCAGAAAGATGATCTGAAGATTGCCTGCTATTCAGCCGAACAGCTGGCCGGCACCCTGTCGGGCGGCAACCAGCAGAAAGTGGTCCTGGCCAAGTGGCTGGCTTCCACGGCAGATATCCTGATCTTTGATGAACCGACCAGAGGCATCGATGTCGGCGCCAAGCAGGAAATCTACAACCTGATGAACAAATTATGCATGCAGGGCATGTCAATCATCATGATCTCCTCCGAAATGGAAGAAATGATCGGCATGTCTGACCGAATCGTTGTTTTGTATGAAGGCCGCCAGACCGGTGTGCTTGAAAAGAGTGAATTCTCCCAGGAAGCGATCCTGACACTGGCTTCCGGCGAGAGTCTTGCAAGGAGTTAATTTATGGCAAAAGTGAAAAAGCTGTTATCGGCAAATGCTTCATGGGTTGTTCTGGTGGCACTGCTGATCTTCTTTACTCTTCTGAGTCCCAACTTCATGACTGTGAAGAACATGGTTACGGTTCTGAAGCAGGTATCCGTCAACGGCATCTGTGCCGTCGGCCTGGCCATCATCATGATCGGCGGCGGTCTTGACTTGTCCACCGGCTCGCAGGCTGCGGTTGCCGGCATGATCTGTGCCACGCTGATGGTGAATCATGCCTTCCCGGTCATCCCGTCCTTTATCATCGCCATTCTGGTCACTGCCTGCACCGTGGGTGTGCTGAACGGTCTGGCCGTTGCCTTTACCGGCATGCCGCCGCTGATTGCCACCCTGGGTACCCAGAACGTGGCCCGCGGTATTGCCTATCTGATTACCGACGGCTATATCATTTACAACATTCCGGAAATGGCCAAGATCATCGGTCAGGGAAGCATCGGGAAGTACCTGCCGTACTGTGTCATTCTGTTTATCTTCATCATGTTTGTCGGTGATTTCATCCTGAACAAGACAAGCTACGGCCGGATGCTGTTCGCAGTCGGTGCCAACCAGGAAGCCGCAAGACTTTCCGGCATCCCGGTCAAGAAGGTGCTGATTTCCTCCTATGTCATCGGTTCACTGTTCATCGCCCTGGGTGGTGTTGTGCTGATGAGCCGTCTGAACAGCGGCATGCCGACGGTCGGTACGGATATCTACATTGAAATTCTGTCGGCCTGCATCATCGGCGGTATCTCCTCCAACGGGGGCCGCGGCAATGTCTTCAAGATGCTCGGCGGTATTCTGGTCATGGGTGTCATCTCCAACGGCATGAACGTTGCCGGTCTGTCCGAATACTACCAGTACATCGTCAAGGGCGGCATCCTGCTCGTCTCGGTCGGTCTGGATTCTTACCGTACGGTTATCCAGAACAGCCGCAAGAGCCATGTGATCCGCAGTGCTGCCAAGGAAGAAAGCGCAGCCTGAAAGGGGTATATCTGATGGGACTGTTTCAGTGTAAAATATTTTCAAAAGAACTTTACCGCAGCGTAAATGTCAACGTCGTCATTCCGCTGCCGGATTCCAACAACGATTTCTTCGGGGCAGATATTCACTATCCGCAGCCCGGCGAAAAGTATCCGGTGCTGTATCTGCTGCATGGCTTCTCGGCAGATGAGTCTGACTGGCAGAGATTCTCCCGGGTTGAATCCTATGCCCAGGAGCGCAACATTGCCATTGTCATGCCGGATGGTTACAACAGCTTCTATGAAAATAGCCCGTTCGGCGCGGCATACTCGAAGTACATTGCCGAAGAACTGCCGGCGGCTCTAGAAGCGATCTTCCCGATTTCCTCAAAACGGGAATACAGATTTATTGCCGGCCTTTCGATGGGCGGCGGCGGAGCGTACAAGCTGGCTCTGCGCTATCCGGAGAAGTATGCGGCAGCTGCGAGTCTTTCCGGCGGTCTGGAAGTCAGAAGAAGCAATGCCCCGTCGGGCGCAGGGCTGCGCTCCAACCAGTGGCGGCAGTTTGCCTACGGCATGGAACATGAGTATTTCAAGCCGGAGGAAAGCGATCTGAAGATGATGCTGCAGAAGCGGCTGGATGAAGGGACTGAACTGCCGCGGTTCTATCAGTGCTGCGGTACCGAAGACTTCACATACGAGCAGAATGTATCCTTCCGTGACTTTGCCCACAAACTCGGGGTTGACCTGACCTGGGAAGAAGGACCGGGAGCACATAACTTTGATTTCTGGGATCCGTATATCCGCAGAATCCTGCACTGGCTGCCGACCGACGGCAAACTGGTTGACTGATAAGAAAAGGAGAACAATCACATGGCAACAATGAAACAGCAGGTTATGCTGAAGCCTGCAAAAGGAACTGAAGTACCAGCTGAAATTATCTTCCGGGATATTGAAATCCCCGAACCGGGACCGGGTGAAGTGCTGGTCAAAATGAAGCGGATCGGCGTCTGCGGCAGTGACATTCACGTGTACTATGGCGAACACTCCGGCACCGGCTATCCGGTCACCCAGGGACATGAAGTATCCGGTCAGATCGTCAAGCTCGGTCCGGATACCGATGAATTCCATATCGGCCAGAAAGTAACGATTGAACCGCAGGTAGTGTGCGGCGAATGCTATCCGTGCCGCCATGGCAAGTACAATCTCTGCGAACACCTCAAGGTCATGGGCTTCCAGACCACCGGCATGGCCAGTGAATACTTCTGCACAAATAAAGAGAGAGTGACACCGCTGCCGGATGAAATGACCTATGCGGATGGCGCCATGATCGAACCGCTGGCGGTTACGGTGCACGCTGCCAAGCGCTTCCCGGAACTGGCCGGCAGCAAGGTTGCGATTCTCGGCTGCGGCCCGATCGGCCTCCTGCTGGCCCAGTCCTGCAAGGCTCTGGGCGCAGCGGAAGTCATGATTACGGATGTCTCCGATTACCGGCTGAATCTGGCCAAATCGATCGGCGTTGACTACACAATCAATACAAAAGAAAAGGATTTCGGTGAAGCGCTGGTCGAATGCTTCGGACCGGACAAGGCCGATGCCATCTACGACTGCGCCGGCAACAACATCACCATGGGCCAGGCCATCAAGTATGCCCGCAAAGGCAGCAAGATCATCCTGGTTGCCGTCTTCGCCGGTCCGGCCACAGTGGACCTGTTCACCCTGAACGACCATGAGTTGGATCTGGATACTTCCATGATGTACCGTCATGAAGACTATCTGGATGCCATCCGGCTGGTCAATGAGGGCAAGATTCAGCTCAAGCCGCTGCAGACAAAGCACTTTGCCTTCACGGATTACCTGGCTGCCTACAAGTATATTGAAGCCAACCGGGAAACAACCATGAAGGTTCTGATTGATATCGATACAGAAGAGAAGGACGGCGAGTAAACAGACGCCGCAGGTATGACGATGAAACTGACACTGGAAGGACTCCGGGATACTGCCGCCTGGCAGCAGGCCGGAATTGCACTGCCGGGTTATGATCCGGCAAAACTGGCAGAAAAGACGAAAGAAAAACCGCTCTGGGTACATTTCGGCATCGGCAATATTTTCCGGGTATTCACCGGAAGCATCGCTGATCAGCTGCTGGAACAGGGACTGATGGAAAGCGGCATTACCTGCGTGGAAAGCTTTGATTATGAGGTGGTGGACAGGATCTACCGCCCGTATGACAATCTTTCGCTGAATGTCATCCTGCACACAGACGGCCGGGTGGACAGAAAGGTCATCGGCGTCTTCGGTGAGGCTGTAAAAGCCAAGGCTGACTGTGTAGAGCAGTGGGAGCGGCTGAAGGAAATCTTCCGCAGCCCTTCGCTGCAGCTGGTGACCTTCACGATTACCGAGAAGGGATATGCCCTGAAGAATGAATATGGCGAGTACTATCCGTTTGTCCGGCAGGATATTGAAAAGGGCCCGGAAACAGTCACCAGTGTGCCGGCGATCCTGGCAGCGATGCTGAAGGAACGCTTCGAAGCCGGCGGCACACCGCTGGCCCTGGTGTCCATGGACAACTGTTCCCGCAACGGTGAAACGCTGCGCAATGCGGTTCTGGCTATCGCGGCAGAATGGCACAAGGCCGGCAGGGTCAGCGATGAGTACATGGCCTATGTCAGCGATGATAATACCATTGCCTTCCCGTGGACGATGATTGACAAGATCACGCCGCGGCCCAGCGAAGCAATCGCAGAGGATCTGGAAGCCCGGGGGCTTGAGAACATGCACCCGGTGATCACTTCGAAGCAGACCTTCATTGCCCCGTTTGTCAACGCGGAAGGACCGCAGTACCTGGTGGTTGAGGATCACTTCCCCAACGGCCGGCCGCCGCTGGAGAAAGCCGGTGTGTACATGGCGGACCGCGAAACGGTAAACAAGGCAGAACGCATGAAGGTGACAGTCTGCCTGAACCCGATTCATACTGCCCTGACGACTTATGACTGCATGCTGGGCTATGATCTGTTTGCCGATGGCATGCATGATCCGGAACTGGCGGAACTGGCCCGGCTGGTCGGCTATGTGGAAGGCATGGACGTGGTGCCGGATCCGGGGATTCTGTCCCCGAAGGCATTCCTGGATGAACTGTTTGAAGAGCGTTTCCCGAATAGGTATCTCGGTGATACTTCCCAGCGGATTTCCGTTGACATCTCACAGATGACTGCGATCCGCTTCGGCGAAACAATCAAGGCCTACGTGCATAAGTACGGTTCGGCAGAACGGCTGACCGCACTGCCGCTGGCCATCACCGGCTGGCTCAGATACATGCTGGCGGTGGACGACAACGGCGCGCCGTTTGAGTTGGCCCCGGATCCAAGAGGGGAAGAAATCTGGAAGTATATGCAGACGCATTTCCGCCTGGGTCATCCGGAAGAAATCGGGGATCAGCTGCAGCCGATCCTCAGCAATGCCAATCTCTTCGGCATGAATCTCTACGAGGCGGGGCTAGGCAAAAAAATCGAAACGATGTTCGCGGAAGAAATTGCCGGTCCGGGCGCAGTCCGGGCGACACTGCAGAAATATCTGCATGGAACGGAGTGACGAAATGGATATGAAAAAACAGGTGACCGGGATCCAGCATCTCGGTCTGCCGACCGGAAAATACAGTGAAACACTTGCTTTCTATAAGGGACTCGGGTTTGAAATCCTGTGGCAGGCAAATGACCGGGACTGCACTTTCCTGCAGCTTGGTACGGCGGTGATCGAAGTATATGCTTCGGAAGAGCCGCATCCGCTTTGGGGCGCCTGGGACCATATCGCTCTTGATGTGGCGGATATTGATGCTGTCTACAGCTGGCTGAAGGAAAAGAACCATGTCTTTGCCGAAGGCGGTGACGGCCCGGTGTATCTGCCGTATTTCGCTAACGGGGTGAAATTTGTGACCATCATCGGTCCGAATAACGAAAAAGTGGAATTCAGTCAGATGATGTGAGGCTCCTATGACAGAAAAGAAATATGATGTAACAGCGCTGGGTGAACTGCTGATCGACTTCATCGGAGCCGGCGACAGTGAGTTCGGCAACCCGCTCTATGAAGCCAATCCGGGCGGGGCGCCCTGCAACGTGCTGGCCATGCTGCAGAAGCTGGGCAAGAAGACAGCCTTTATCGGCAAGGTGGGCAATGACGGCTTCGGCCGGCAGCTCAAGGATGCCGTGGCTTCCTGCGGCGTGGAACTGAGCGGCCTGCTGATGGATCCGATGGTCCATACCACACTGGCCTTTGTGCATAAGCTGCCCAACGGCGACCGGGACTTCTCGTTCTACCGGGGGCCGGTGGCTGACATGATGCTTACGGCGGAAGAAGTCAATGAAGACCTGATCAAGGGGTCACGGATCTTCCACTTCGGGTCGCTGGGCCTGACGGATGAGCCGGTGCGCAGTGCGACCCATAAGGCCCTGCAGATTGCCGAGGAGAACGGTGTGCTGCGTTCGTATGACCCGAACCTGAGACCGCCGCTCTGGTCCAGTGATGAACTGGCCAGGGAACAGATTCTCTGGGGCATGGCGCATTGCGACATGCTGAAGATCGCGGACAATGAGATCCAGTGGCTGAGCGGGAAGGAAGACTTCGACGAAGGCATTGCCTGGCTGCGTGAGCAGTTCGACATCAAGCTGATCTGCCTGACGCTGGGGCCGGACGGCAGCCGGGTGTACTACGGCAAAGAGAAGTTCGATGTGGCCCCGTTCCTGCAGGAAAACACGATTGAGACAACCGGGGCAGGGGATACATTCTGCGCCTGCATGATCAACGCAGTGCTGGAAACCGGCATTGACAACTTCACGGCAGAGAGCCTGAAGGGAGCTGTGACATTTGCGAATGCGGCGGCCTCGATCATCACGACCCGCAAGGGTGCGCTGAAGGCTATGCCGGAGAAGCAGGAAGTCATCGCTTTTCTCAGGAGCATATAAAACCGGAACCGGAAAACTGCCTTGCACGGGCAGTTTTTCTTATGGTACATAATACGTAAACAACTTTTACGAAAGGAAACAGTAATATGGCTCTGATTCAGGTTAACTATCTGTCGAAAGCATTATTCCGCACTGTCCCGGTACAGGTGATCCTGCCGATAGACAGAATCTCATTTGAAACTATGGACTATGAGCCGGTTCAGCAAAAGTTCAAGACCCTGTACCTGCTGCACGGGCTGCTGGGCAACTATACGGACTGGGTCAGCGGCACCCGCATCCAGCGCTGGGCCGAAGAAAAGAATCTGGCCGTGGTCATGCCTTCGGGAGACAACTCCTTTTATGTCAACGGTCAGGTGGTCAACAATGATTACGGTGAGTTCATCGGTCATGAACTGGTTGAAATGACCAGACGCATGTTCCCGCTGTCGGACAGGCGTGAGGATACCTTCATTGCCGGGCTTTCCATGGGCGGCTTCGGGGCTCTGCGCAACGGCATCAAGTACGCGGATACCTTCGGCTATGTGGCCGGGCTTTCAAGCGCGGTGCATCTGTTTGAGGACAATGCGGACAACGTGGCCGGGGAAGGGCAGGTTTTCGGTGATATTGCCATTGCCCGCAGAACAGACAAGAATCCGAAGGTGGCCCTGGAGAATGTATTGCGAAAGGGCATGGGACTGCCGAAGTTCTATATGGCCTGCGGTCTTTCCGATGGTCTCTTGGCCAGCAATCGGGATCTGCATGAATTCCTGGTTGAACACGGGGCGGATGTCACTTACATTGAAGAGCCCGGTGCGCATGAGTGGGACTTCTGGGACAGACAGATCAAGTGTGTGCTGGACTGGCTGCCGTTAGAGGCTGACAATGCCGGCATGAACAGCGGCAACGTAACAAAATGAAAAAATACCGGACGGAGGTCCGGTATTATTCTTCTTCCATGTAAGTGGCTTCCAGGCGCTTGTCAACCGGCGGCAGGGAACTGTCGTCGATCAGCTGCAGGATCCGGCTGGCGGCATATTGGCCCATTTCGTCGGTGGGCTGCTCGATCACCCGTCTCAGCATGGTATGGGGATCCTTGCCGGACATGAAGCCGACCAGCGTGACGTCAGCGGCTGCTTTGTTCTGCCGGTAGAGATAATGCACCAGGTCTTCGGTCAGCCGTTCGTTGGAGATGATGACAGCAGTGCTGCCGTCGGCCACGAGTTTTTCATAACTGGCCGGGGAGGAATTCCGCAGCGAGTCACTGGGCACGCAGTTGGCTTCCAGATGCAGGTCCTTCATCGCGTCGAGATATGCTCTGGTCCGCTCGACGGTAGTGGAAAGGGCTGCCCTGGCACCGATCATGCCGATGCGGGAATGGCCTTCCTGATGCAGGCGGACAACCGCCCGGTACACCGCCTGGTAAGTGGAGATGAAGACACTGTCAACGGTGCTTTCCTCCGGCTTGCGGTCAATCAGGATGACCGGTATGTCACCGGGCAGGTGCTTCTGCAGTTCATCCCAGTCCATCTGGGCGGTGGAAAGGATCAGCCCGTCGACAGAAGACTTGTTGACGGCAGCCAGATGGTTCTGTTCACGCTGCCAGTCTTCATGCGTATTGGCCAGCAGCAGCTGGTATCCCCGGGCTGACAGGGCTGTTTCAATCGATTCGATCAGCGAGACGAAAAAGTAGTTGTCGACATCTGAAATGATGAACTGGATCTTGCCGGTCTTGCCGGTTTTCAGGGTCCGGGCCGAAGCATTCGGAACATAGTTCAGCTCCCGGATCGCCTGGCTGACCTTGTCCCGGGTTTCCTGCGAAACATAGCGGGTATTGTTAAGCACATGGCTTACCGTAGTTGTGGATACACCGGCCCGGCGGGCCACATCGATCATACTGACGGGACTCTTTTTTTCGGTCATAAAATGAACAGCCTTTCAGCGATATTATAGCCTCAGAAACAGGCCTGTCAAAGGATTTGAAAAGGGGTTCTTGCGGAAACCGGAATCAGTTTTTGGGTTTCTTTCGAAAAACCTCTTTACAAATCTTTTATAGATGTGTCATGATGTTTTCGACGCTGAGCAATCGTTTGCGCAATCGATTGCCGAAAGCGATTACAGCATGAAGGGATGACCTTCAGCTTAATTTGGCCCATGAAGAAAGCGCTTCCTGCGCAGTGGGAAAGGAGAGAGAGCAGATTATATGTCACTCGTCAGCTTGAATTTCGAAAGCGAATACCTGAACCAGAACGAGACAGTGGAAATCATCCTGCCGGATAAGCCGCGCGGTGTTTCCATGAAGAAGTTCTACACACCGGAAAAGAAGTACAAGGTTCTCTGGCTGCTGCACGGCACCTACGGTGATGCGACCGACTGGCTGCGCCGGACAAGAATCGAACTGTACGCCAGCGAAAAGGACATGATCGTCGTCATGCCTTCCGCCATGAACAGTGACTATGTCAACTGGCCGAAGTTCGGCCTCGGCTACAACTTCTATGACTTCTTCGTCAAGGAACTGATGCCGATGGTCTACAGCTGGTTCCCGGCATCCCCGAAGAAGGAAGACAACTTCATTGCCGGCCTGTCCATGGGCGGCGAAGGCGCGGCTGCCATCGGCCTGACCAATCCGAAGCTGTTTGCGAAGGTCGGCTGCCTGTCATTCCCGCTGGTCAACTACCACAAGCACCCGGACGGCAACTTCATTACCGGGGCTGTCGGCAAGGGCATGCGGGCCCGCTTCGTCAACGAAGTGGAGAACTGCGGCGGCATGGAAGGCTTCATGAAGTCACCGTACAACACCTGGGATATCTTCTTCGAAGGCAAGAAGAAGCTCCCGGAACTGTTCTTCTATATCGGCGATGAGGACTTCCTGTACAAGGCCCATCTCGAATTCAAGGAAGAACTCGAAAAGAGCGGCAAGAAGGCCTTCATCCAGGAATACCCGGGCTACCATCATGAATGGCGGGTCTGGGACATGGCCATCGAAGACTTCATCAACAAGTGCGATCCGGACACCATCGGGGCCGGCAACCGCTTCTGATCAGGCTTCTACAGAAGGAATTCTGTTGAGCATATGCAAATTCATTTCGCAAAAAATTAGGAGGAAAAGAAATGAAAAAGTTCAAGAGTTTGGCTACACTCGGACTCGCTCTGACAATGGCTGCCAGCCTCGCAGGCTGCTCCAATGGCGGCGCGTCCACACCGTCCGCAGCTCCGGCTGAAGACGAAACAACAGTCAAGATCGGCTTCACAGCCATGAACCTGACTGACCCGTTCCAGATCGCTGTCCGTGACACTGTCAAGGATCTGGCCGAGGCTGAAGGCTGGGAATTCCAGTCCGGCGACGGCAACGGCGACAACGCCAAGCAGATCAACCTGTGCGAAGACATGATCAATGCCGGTATCACACACCTCGTTCTGTGCCCGGTTTCCCAGGATGGTATCCTGCCGATTCTGGAACTCTGCCAGGAAAAGGGCGTCAAGGTTATCAACTATGACTCCCCGGTTGCTGACCGTGACCTGGTTGAATGCTTCGTTGGTTCCGATAACTACAGTGCAGGTCAGCTGGATGCTGAATACCTGAACGAAAAGTATCCGGACGGCGGCGCTATGATGATCATCGACAACCCGAAGGCTGAATCTGTTGTTGCCCGCGTTAAGGGTCTGACAGAAAACCTGAACGAAAACTTCGAAATCGTCAACGACTACAACATCTCCACAGTTGACGAAGTTCTGTCCGGTACAGAAGACACTCTGCAGGTTCATCCGGAACTGGCCTTCATCTTCGGCCTGAACGATACATGCGGTCTGATCTCCCTTGGTGCAGTTCAGTCTGCCGGCCGGGACGACATCGTTGTCGTTTCTGTTGACGGTTCCCCGGATGGCCAGGCTTCCATCGCTGACGGCGGTCTGATGGCTACAGCTGCTCAGTCCCCGGTCACAATCGGTAAGGAAGTATTCGCTGCTCTGCAGAAGTCCGTTGCCGGTGAAGAACTGGAAGATGTCAACGTTCCGTGCTTCCTGATTTCCCAGGAGAACATTGCTGATTACGATGTCACACAGTGGCACTAATCTGTAAGAAACATCTAATTAACTAAACAGCAAGACGTAAGGAGGGGATCATTTTGAGCGAAAAACCTATCTTACTTGAAATGAATGGAATTCATAAAAGTTTCCCGGGTGTCCATGCGCTGGACGGCGTCCATCTGGATCTTCGGGCCGGTGAAGTGCATGCACTTCTCGGTGAGAACGGTGCAGGCAAGTCGACGCTGATCAAGGTTCTTGGCGGTATCTACGAAAAAGATGAGGGAGATATCATCATCAACGGCGAGAAGGTGGAAATCAGAAATGTAAAAGATGCCGAAAAATACGGTGTCAGCATCATTCACCAGGAAATCGTCCTGGTGCCGGAAATGTCTATTTCAGACAATATCTTCCTCGGCAAGGAGGAAGGACCGGCTTATTCCATCTCACGTTCGGCCATGGAGAAAAAGACACAGGAACTGTTGGATTCGTTCAATATGGGTCTGAAGGCTACGCAGATGGTCTCCTCCTTGAATATTGCTCAGCAGCAGATGGTGGAAATCATCAGATCTACGTTCAGCCAGGCAAAGATCATTGTCATGGATGAACCGACATCATCGCTGTCTGACAAGGAGGTCGATGCGCTGTTTGATACGATCAGAAACCTGAAGGCGCAGGGAATCGGCATTATCTATATTTCCCACCGTATGAGTGAGCTGGATCAGATTGCTGATCGTGTCTCGGTATACCGTGACGGCAAGTACATTGCCACCAGAGAAGTCAAGAACACCTCTGTGGATGAACTGATTGAACTGATGGTCGGCCGCGCGGTCGGAAACTACTACAACCGGACCTACAATGACTGCTCGGAAACAATCATGGAAGTCCGGAACCTGTCCAATAAGAAAGTGCACAATGTATCGTTTGATCTGAAGAAGGGCGAGATCCTCGGTTTCGCCGGTCTGGTCGGTGCCGGCCGTACGGAAACCATGCGGGCAATCTTCGGCATGGACAAGAAGGACTCCGGTGAAATCATCATCGAAGGCAAGCCGGTAACCATCAACAGTTCCAAGGACGGGCTGTCTGCCGGTATCGGCCTGGTGCCGGAAAGCCGGCGTGAAGAGGGTATCTTCCCGGATCAGAACATCAAGTTCAATGAAACGATCAAGGTTCTGAACGAATTCATCAAGAACATGCGGGTGGATTCGAAGAAGGAAACGGAAATTGCCGAAAAGTATATGAAGGAACTGTCGGTCAGAGCACCGGGTCTGGGTACCTTCGTCGGCAACCTGTCCGGCGGCAACCAGCAGAAGGTGGTCATCGCTTCCTGGCTGGCAGCGAAGCCGAAGATTCTGATCATGGATGAGCCGACCCGCGGTATCGACGTCGGTGCCAAGGCGGAAATTTACGCCATCATGAATGATCTTGTTAAAAACGGTGTTTCCATCATCATGGTATCGTCTGAACTTCCCGAGGTCATCGGTATGAGTGACCGGGTAGTGGTCATGCGCAGCGGCGAAATCTCAGCGATTCTTGACCGCACTGAAGCTGATCAGGTAACCATCATGAAGAACGCAGTCAACATTTAACGGAGGAAAACAATATGAGTGAAAAAGAAATCACCGCAAAAAAGTCTATCCTCGATAGTGATAACCCGGTCATTCAGTATGTAAAGCGGAACGGCGGTATCATCATCGGTTTCATCATCCTGTGCGTTGTCATTCAGTTCAACACACCACAGTTCATGACCTGGTCCAACATCATCAGTGTGCTGCGCCAGATTTCCAGCAACCTGTATCTGGCTTCGGCCATCACGATGATCCTGATCGCCGGCGGTATCGACCTGTCAGCCGGTGCGATTGTCTCGCTGTCCAGCGTTATCGTCGCCACCTGCATGGTCAACTACGGTTTCTCGATTCCGGTCGCGATCGTCGCAGCCATTGCCATGGGTGCCCTGATCGGCTTCGTCAACGGTACAATTATTTATAAGACTGGCCTGCCGCCATTCATCGTCACCTATGCGATGCAGTGCATCTGCCAGGGTGCAGCTTACGTCTGGACCGGCGCGCAGCCGATCCGTCTGACGGACAAGAGCTTCATCTTCCTGGGTACAGGCTTCGTTGCCAACGTCATCCCGATGCCGCTGGTCTACCTGTTCTTCATCCTGATCTTTGTCTGGTACATCCTGAACCGGACAAAACTGGGCCGCCATATCTACGCAACCGGCGGCAATGAAAAGGCAGCGGAATTCTCCGGCGTCAACATCAAGCATGTCCGCTGGTTCGTCTATACCTTCTCCGGTATCATGGCAGCCCTGGCCGGTATCGTCCTGTCGGCCCGTATGTACTCCGGTCAGCCGGCAGTCGGTGCCAACGCGGCGATGGATGCGATTGCGTCAGTCGTTCTCGGCGGTACTTCCATGGGCGGCGGCCGCGGCTTCATCGGTGGCACGATTATCGGTGCGCTGCTGATCGGTGTCATGAACAACGGTCTGAACCTGGCCGGTATCGACAGTTACTGGCAGATGGTTGCCAAGGGTATCATCATCCTGATTGCCGTATATGTTGACTTCGTGAAACAGGGTAAGAAGTTAAGAAAATAATCAAGTTACAATACGGCGGTCATTGCATGCAATGGCCGCTGTATTTGAAGAAAGAGGAAAGAATAATGGCATATATCAAGACACACTTCTTTTCAACAGCGCTCTGTTTCGGTACAGACATCAATGTCTTTATCCCGACCCCGGACGCTGATGAGCTTCTGACCGGCAAAAAGAATGACTACTTCGTGCCGGGCGTGAAGTATCAGGTGCTCTATCTGCTGCATGGGGCCTATGGCGACTATACCGACTGGCTGCACCTGACATCCATTGAACGCTACGCGCAGGATCACAAGCTCGCCGTCATCATGCCGAGTGCTGCCAACAGCTTTTATCAGAATATGAACTACGGCAGTGATTACCTGACATATATTTCGGAAGAACTGCCGAAGTTCTGTGAAGCCAATTTCCCGATTTCCACAAAGCGGGAGGATACCTTCGTTGCCGGCCTGTCCATGGGCGGCTACGGAGCCCTCAAGATTGCCCTGGAAAGACCTGACAAGTTCAGCTGCGCAGCCAGCCTGTCAGGCGCGATCGACCTTGATGCCGTCATCGGCATGCTCGGTTCCATGCCGGGTTCCCCGTTTGACTACGCAGCCCTGTTCGGGGACAAGAAAGTCGCCGGTTCCGATGCGGATCTCTTCCAGATGATTAAGGATCTGAAAGCAGCCGGCAAGCCGCTGCCGAAGGTCTACCAGGCCATCGGTACGGAAGACTTCCTGTATGAGGCCAATCAGTCCGCAAAGCAGAAGCTCGAGGCGCTTGGCGTTGATCTGACTTACGAAGAGGGTCCGGGCATTCACAACTGGATCTTCTGGGATGCTTATATCCAGCGGGCCCTGAACTGGCTGCCGCTGAAGAATGCACCGCTTTGAGGAGGATGAATCATGGCACATTTAGATGTTAGTTTTTTCTCTTCCGCTCTGAAGAAGAATGCGGAAATCACGGTCATCCTGCCGAGCGTCAGCGCTGATGACTATCTGTTCATTGATGATCATCCGGACTACTACAATCCGGAAACCAAGTTCCAGACCCTGTACCTGCTGCATGGTTCCTACGGGGATTTCATGGACTGGGGCCTTTTGACCAGCATTTACCGCTATGCGCAGGAAAACTGCGTGGCTGTGGTCATGCCGAGCGGCGAAAACAGCAGCTACCTGACCATGCGGCATGGCGAGGATTACCTGCGGTTTATCTCCGAGGAACTGCCGGCTTACTGCACGACCCTGTTCCCGCTTTCGACAAAGCGTGAGGATACGTTCATTGCCGGACTGTCCATGGGCGGCTACGGGGCTTACCGGGCGGCACTGGAACATCCGGAAAAGTATGCGGCTGTGGCCAGCCTGAGCGGCAACCTCGACAAGGCCGAGCAGAAGAGCATCGGCAATCATGTCAACAAGATGCCGCTGAACTACCGCCGGGCCACGATGGGGGATGACCTGAGCATCAAGGGCACAGACGATGACCTGCGGGTGCTGCTGAAGAAGCGGATCGACGCCGGCTGTGAATTGCCGAAGATGTACCATACCATCGGCGACGAGGATTTCCTGCGGGCTGATGGGGAAAACTTCCTGGCCTATGCGAAGGAACTCGGTGTTGATATCGAATATCATGTTCACCCGGGCGTTCATAACTGGATTTTCTGGGACAGATACATTCAGGATGTTCTGGCCTGGCTGCCGCTGAAGAAGGACATGGTTAAGTAAATCATGAAATTCATTGGCGTAAGAATCATACAGAATGATCCGGCAAAGGCTGCGGACCGGCTGAGTCAGAAACTGAATCTGGCCTGCAGGCAGGATGGCGCGGACTATGTTGTCGATGTACCGGGCTGCGAGATCCGCTTTACAAAGGGTGGAATCGGTCCGGCCCAGGAAGCGCAGGAAGGCTATTATGTCGGCCTGCAGCATCTTGCCTTCAACAGTACGGACCTGCCGGCCAGTGTAAAGCTCTGCCTGGAACACGGCACGGAGCTGACCAATGGTGAAGCCATCAGCTACAACCCGAAAATCTGGGGCACCGGCATGAACTATGTCAATCCGGTCTGCCCGGATGGCTATGGCCTGGAAATCTGCCAGCGGCTTGATCTGCCGGCAGCTCCGATGCGCGGTATGACCTGCGGCATGGAGCATATCGGCATCCCGGTCAGAAATCTGGAAGAAAGCATTGCCTGGTATGAAAAACTGGGCTTCAAAGCCGGCTCGGTCGTGCTCAACCACCGGGACAGCGACAATGCCGACATCCACTGCGCCATGCTGGAAGGCGACGGCGTGATCCTGGAAACCTACGAATTCCAGCATATGGATCATGAACCGTTTGCCGCTCAGCCGTTCCATGCCCTCCGGTTTGCCGGGGAGAAGGATGAAATCCTGACCGGGCCGAACGGTGAAACCGTCGAAGTGACAGCGGCGTAGAACAAAAACGAAAGAAGGAACAGCATATGGAAAAATATCAGCTGGGAACAAAAGAAAACACGGCTTTTCTGAAAGCGCTGCAGGATGAACTCCTGGCTTTCGGTACAGGCTTTGCGTCCCCGTCCGGCGCTTCCTATTATCTCGGCGATGACGGCAGACCGATGCCGGGCCGGAATCTGGAAACCTGGATTACCTGCCGCATGGCGCATGTCTACGCGATCGGCGAGGCGCTCGGCTTTGCCGGCAGCGAGACCCTGATAGATGCGGCTTTGAAGGGTCTGAACGGGGTGCTGAAAGATACCGTAAACGGCGGCTGGTATCCGGCTGTGACCCCGGAACTCAAACCGCTGCCGGAGAAGCAGTGCTATGGTCATGCGTTTGTCATTCTGGCCGCCAGCAGCGCTTATCTGGCCGGCCGTCCGGGGGCAGAAAAACTTCTGGATGCGGCCACGAAAGTCTTCCTGGAAAAGTTCTGGGATGATGAAACCGGCCTGTCCCGGGATACCTGGAATACGGAGTTTACCGAACTGTCAACATACCGCGGCCTGAACGCGAATATGCATTCGGTGGAAGCGTTCCTGTCCGTAGCCGATGTGATTGGTGAGGAGATCTGGCGGCAGCGTGCCGGGCGGATCATTGACCATGTGCTGGCCTGGGCCGAAAACAACGAATGGCGGATTCCCGAGCATTTTACGGAAAACTGGGAAGCAGCCCTGGAATACAATGCCGACAAGCCGGATGATCCGTTCAAGCCGTATGGCGCAACCCCGGGTCACGGCATCGAGTGGGGCCGCCTGGTGACCCAGTGGGCGCTGTCCACGTTCCGGGATGAACCGGAAAAGGCCGCACCGTATATTGAAAAGGCCTGCCGGCTGTATGAGCGGGCTGTCGCTGACGGCTGGTGCGCCGACGGCGAACCGGGCATTGTCTATACGACCGGCTGGGATGGCAAGCCGGTAGTGCATGACCGCATGCACTGGACCCTGGCCGAAGCCATCAATACTTCGGCTGTCCTGTACCATGTGACCGGCAATCAGCTTTATGCCGACCAGTATGCGCAGTTCATGAAATACCTGGATGAGACAGTCCATGACCCGGTCAACGGTTCCTGGTACCATCAGCTGGATGAACACAACAAACTCAAGGAGACGGTATGGCCGGGCAAGAGCGATATCTATCACGCTCTGCAGAGCATGATCATCCCGCGCCTGGATCCTTCCGTATCAGTGGCTGTGGCCGCCAAGAAGGGCCTGTTCCTGGAGGAAGCGAAATGACAGAGAAGAAATATGATGTAACCGCGCTGGGGGAGCTGCTGATCGACTTCATCGGCGCCGGGGACAGTGAATTCGGCAACCCGCTCTATGAAGCCAATCCGGGCGGGGCGCCGTGCAACGTGCTGGCCATGCTGCAGAAACTGGGCAGGAAGACAGCCTTCATCGGCAAGGTCGGCAATGACGGCTTCGGCCGGCAGCTGAAGGATGCCGTGGATTCCTGCGGTGTCGACCTGAGCGGTCTTGTGATGGATGATGAAGTTCATACCACCCTGGCCTTCGTACATAAACTGCCTGACGGGGACCGGGACTTCTCGTTCTACCGGGGACCCGGTGCAGACATGATGCTTACGGCAGAAGAGGTTAATGAAGACCTGATCAAAAACGCGAAGGTCTTCCACTTCGGCTCGCTTGGCCTGACGGATGAACCGGTGCGCAGTGCGACACACAAGGCCCTGCAGATTGCCGAGGAGAACGGTGTGCTGAGATCATATGATCCGAACCTGCGGCCGCCGCTGTGGTCCAGCGATGAACTGGCCCGGGAACAGATCCTCTGGGGCATGGCGCACTGCGATATCCTGAAGATCGCGGACAACGAGATCCGCTGGCTGAGCGGGAAGGAAGACTTCGACGAAGGCATCGCCTGGCTCAGGGAACAGTTCGACATCAAACTGATCTGCCTGACACTGGGGCCGGACGGCAGCCGGGCATACTACTGGGATGACCGGATTGAAGTGCCGGGTTTCCTGCAGGAGAACACGATCGAGACAACCGGGGCAGGGGACACATTCTGTGCCTGCATGATCAACGCGGTGCTCGAGACAGGGCTGGACAATTTCACGCCGGCAAGTCTGAAGGAAGCCGTTACATTCGCCAACGCGGCTGCTTCGATCATCACGACCCGCAAGGGCGCGCTGAAATCAATGCCGGAAAAGCAGGAAGTTGTTGATTTTCTGGCCGGTCTCAGGTAATTCTTAACATTTTGTCATTTGCACCAAGGACGGCAGTAAAGCCGTCCTTTTTTATGCATAACGGATAAACAAGTAACAATATACAGGGTACTTATACACTCCTTTTGTGTTCGTTTTGTGAAAATTACTGTTGAAAGCGTATTCATGCGGGGGTATAATGCACTTGCGTGAAAAGGATTCACGTCTGAAAAACAGGAGGAAAGAAATGAAGAAATTATTTTCTGCTCTGCTGGCAGCAGCAATGCTCGCCGGCTGCTCCAATGGTGGCGCGTCCACACCGTCTGCCGCTCCGGCAGATGAGGCCAAGGAGTACAACATTGGTGTCGCGATTTACCAGTTCGATGACAACTTCATGACACTGTACCGGGAAGAACTCAAGTCTTACTTCGAATCCCTGAACACTGATGATGTCAAGTACAATGTCACAATCGTTGACGGTAAGAACGACATGAACGAACAGTCCAACCAGATCGACAACTTCATCACACAGGGTATGGATGTCATCATCCTGAACCTGGTTCAGACATCTTCTGCTGATGCTCTGATCGACAAGATTGTCGCTGCTGAAATCCCGCTGGTCCTGATCAACCGCGAACCGCTGGCTTATGACGCTGACGGCAACACACTCGATGAAGCTTATGAAGGCATCCTGAACAACCCGACAGTCTGCTATGTTGGTGCTGACGCTCGTCAGTCCGGTACATACCAGGGTGAAATCGTTGCTGAACTGCCGGATCACGGCGACATCAACGGTGACGGCAAGGTTGCTTACCTCATGATCGAAGGCGACCCGGAAAACATCGATGCTCAGTATCGTACAGAATTCTCCATCAAGGCTCTGACAGACGCCGGTATCGAAGTTGAATGCCTCGATGACCAGATCGGTAACTGGGCTCAGGCCAATGGTGAAACAATTGCCAAGAACGCTCTGACACAGTATGGTGAAGACCTCGAAGTTATCTTCTGCAACAACGACGCTATGGCTCTTGGTGCAGCAGCAGCTATCACAGCAGCCGGCCGTACAGTCGGTGAAGACATCTACCTGCTCGGTGTCGATGCGCTCGACGAGTGTGTAGAAATGGTCAACAACGGTACAATGACAGGTACAGTCCTGAACGACCACATCGGTCAGTCCCACACAGCAGTTGACGTAGCAGTTGCGCTGCTCAACGGTGAAACAATTAAGGATTACTACTGGGTTGACTACGTAAAGGTTACAAAGTAATCTGATCCGGTAAATAACCCGCCGGGGTAAGTCCGAATCTAATGGACTTACCCCTGTTTTTTGCAGTATGATTGATTTACGGAGATTCAAGACGTCACATCATACGATGTTTTATGGAGGCTAGTTTTATGTCTGAATATGTATTGGAGATGAAGGATGTCTATAAGGCATTCCCTGGTGTCATCGCTCTCAATCATGTCAAACTGCAGCTTCGTCCCGGTACCGTCCATGCCCTGATGGGCGAGAACGGCGCCGGCAAGTCGACGCTGATGAAGTGCATGTTTGGTATTTACAGCATGGATGAGGGCGAAATTTACATTGATGGCCAGAAGACTGAGATTCACAATCCGAGTGAAGCACTGGAAAAGGGCATCGCCATGGTTCACCAGGAACTGCAGCCGATTCCGGCAAGAACCATCGGAGAAAACATTTATCTTGGCAGATATCCGATGAAGAAAGCGTTGGGCTTTATCCCGGTAGTGGATCATGCCAAAATGTACGCTGATGCCGAACGGGTGCTGAAAGAAGTCCGGATGAATTTCAATCCGCGCACCAAGCTGGGTGAACTGAGTGTTTCCCAGATGCAGTCGGTGGAAATTGCCAAGGCTGTATCGGCGAACTGCCGGGTGCTGATCCTGGATGAGCCGACCTCATCGCTGACCCAGAACGAAGTTGAGGCACTGTTCCGGATTATCGATGACCTGAAGGCCAAAGGGGTTGCGATTGTCTATATTTCGCACAAGATGGATGAAATCCTGCGTATCAGTGATGAAGTCACCATCATGCGGGACGGCCAGTACATCGGCACCTGGGATGCGAAAGGATTGACCACAGACTTCATCATCACCAAGATGGTCGGCCGGGAACTGACCAACCTGTATCCGCCGCGTGAGAACGTGCCGGGTGAGGTTGTGTTCGAAGTGGAGGACTTTACATCCATTAACCCGAAGAGCTTCCGGAATGTGAGCTTCAATGTCCGCAAATCTGAAATCCTCGGGGTTGCCGGCCTGGTCGGTGCCCAGCGGACCGAACTGATGGAAGGTATCTTCGGCATCCGTTCAAAGACAAAGGGAACGGTCAAATATCTCGGCAAGGAGCTGACGATTACCCAGCCGAAGACAGCCATTGACAACGGCATTGCGATGCTGACGGAAGACAGAAGAGCTTCGGGCATCATGGGTGTGCTGTCAGTTGCCGACAACATCTCGATAGCTTCCCTGAATCACTATGTGGATCATGGTATCGTCCTGAACAACAAGAAGATTGAAGAACTTGTTCAGGAGAATATCAAGACGATGAATACAAAGACACCGTCCAGCAAGACACCGATCGGGTCGCTGTCCGGCGGCAACCAGCAAAAAGTGCTGATCGGCCGCTGGCTGGCCAACAATCCGGATGTCCTGATCCTGGACGAGCCGACCAGAGGTATCGACGTCGGTGCCAAGTATGAAATCTACACAATCATCGCTGACCTTGCCAAGCAGGGCAAGAGCATCATCATGATCTCTTCCGAAATGGG
Source organism: Solobacterium sp. (assembly GCA_017420585.1). GTDB lineage: Bacteria > Bacillota_I > Bacilli_A > Erysipelotrichales > Erysipelotrichaceae > Bulleidia. The sequence goes on along the minus strand of JAFOIT010000076.1, from coordinate 2,779 downwards.
TGAACTCATCGGCATGTCGGACCGGATCATGGTCATGTGCGACGGCCGTGTTACAGGCTTCATCGACGGCAAGGATGCGACACAGGAAAATATCATGGAACTGGCTACCCAGTTCGAAGCATAGGTAAGGGGATAACATCATGAAAAAAGTATTAGATTATTTAAAGGGTAATCCGATTGTGGTCATGCTGGCAGTTGTCTCGATCATTGTCGGTTTTACCACCAAGAACTTCTTCTCTTGGGCCAACTTCGGCAACCTGATGAGCAATACGGCCATCCGCTTCATTATTGCCCTGGGTGTTTCGGGCTGTCTGATTACCAAGGGAACAGACCTGTCCGCCGGCCGTCAGGTCGGTCTGGCCGCGTGCCTTTCCGGTATTCTTGTACAGAGAGCTGATTACACAGGCCGTCTGTTTGCAAATCTGCCGGAATTCAACATGTTCGTCGCGCTGATCGTCGTCATCATTGCCGGTGCCATGTTCGGCTGCATGAACGGTCTGATCGTTTCCCGGCTGAAGGTTCCGCCGTTTATCACCACACTGGGTACCCAGACCATCGTCTATGGTCTCTGCCTGACCCTGACAAACGCGCAGCCGATCGGCGGTTTCCGTGACACTTACATCAAGCTGATTACCGGCCGTATCGGCAGCGTCAAGGGCTTCCACCTGCCGTATCTGCTGTTCGTCGCAGCTTTCTTCGGCCTGCTGTTCTGGTTCATCTACAACAAGACAAGACACGGCAAGTACATGTATGCCATCGGCGGCAACGAAGTCGCAGCGGAAGTCTCCGGTGTCAACACCAAGAAGACAACCCTGATGATCTATGTGACAGCCGGTATCATGTATGCCATCGCCGGCTGGCTGCTGGCCGCAAAGTCGGGCGGTGCTTCCGCTTCCATGGGCCAGGGTTATGAACTTGAAGCCATCGCCGGATGCACCATCGGCGGCATCTCCACCACCGGCGGTATCGGTACTGTTCCGGGCGTCCTGGTCGGTGTCCTGGTGTTCGAACTTCTGAAGATCGTCCTGCAGTTCCTCGGTGTCAACCCGTACTACAACTACATCGTACAGGGTATCGTCATCGTTACCGCAGTCGCGCTCGATATCAGAAAGAATATCAAAAAGAAGTAAAAGGGTTCTGCAAGGTGCTGCTCCGGCGGCACCTTTTTTCTGTTTTGTGTTATGCTAGAATACTGTTGGAAACCGGAGTGATGATATGAAAATCGGAGTGATATCACTGGGCTGTGCGAAGAACCTGGTGGATACAGAAAACCTGCTCGGCATACTGCAGGCCGGCGGGCAGGAAATAGTAAAGGACAGGGAAGCGGCAGAAGCGATCATTATCAACACCTGCGGCTTTATTGAAAGTGCCAAAACCGAGGCGATTGATACGATCCTGGACGCGGCAGAACTGAAGCAGGGCGGTCTGCGGAAGCTGATCGTCATGGGCTGCCTGTCACAGCGCTATAAACCGCAGCTGGAAGCGGAAATGCCGGAAGTGGACCGTTTCATCAGCATCGATGAATACGGCGAACTGGGCCATATTCTTTCCCGTGAGCTCGGGGTGCAGATCCCCAACACCTACGGCAAGACGCCGCGGGTGCTCTCAGGCAAGCCATGGCTGGCCTATCTGCGCATCGCCGACGGCTGTGACAACCGCTGCGCTTACTGTGCCATCCCGCTGATCCGCGGGCCGATGCGTTCCATGCCGCAGGCGGAACTGGTGGCGGAAGCCCGCAGACTGGTAGCCGGCGGGGTCAAGGAGCTGAACCTGATTGCCCAGGACAGCTCCCGTTACGGCATCGATTTTGACGGCAGACTGCATCTGTCATCCCTGCTGAAGGAACTGGATGAAATCGAGGGGATCAAATGGATCCGGATCCTGTATCTGTATCCGGATGAAATACCGGATGACCTGATCGAAACCATCCGGGACAGCAGGCATGTCCTGCCGTACTTTGATATTCCCATCCAGCACGGCAATGACCGTCTGCTGAAAGCCATGCACCGCCGGGGCACCAAAGCGGAGATCCTTGACCGTGTGAACACCATCCGGAAGGCATTTGCCCATCCGGTGCTGCGGACCACCCTGATCACCGGTTTCCCGGGTGAGACCCTGGCCGAACACGAGGAAAATGTCGCGCTGGTCAAGGTGATCGGCTGGGATCATCTGGGTGCCTTTACGTATTCCCAGGAAGAAAACACACCAAGTGCCGAACTGCCGGATGATGTTCCGCCGGAGGAAAAGGAAAGACGGCTGGCGGAAATCATGGCAGTTCAGGATGAAGTTGTCAGGGCCGCCCGGGAAAGCTGGCTGGGGCAGACCGATGAAGTCATGGTGGAAGCCCATGACGGCCTGACCGGCATGTATATCGGCCGCAGTGCCATGTTTGCGCCGGACGGCGTGGACGGGGTTGTCCGCTTCCGCAGTGACCGGGACCTTGCGCCGGGTGACTTTGCCATGGTGGAGTATACCCGTGTCAGCGGCCAGAATATGATCGGAAAGGATACGGGCAGATAATGTACCATCTTTCCGACGTCAAAAAGTACCTCCGCTGCCCGCGCCTGTTCCAGCTGGATGCGACCCTGCCGCGGACGCCGTTTCAGCCCTTTATCAGGCGGGATGAAGCCATAACCGATCTGGCGGTCCGGATGTTCGGCCTGACGGATTATTTCTGCGGTGAGCGCGGCGATGATCCGGCCCTGGCCATGACTGCCCTGCAGGAGAAGGAATGGCTGGTCAAGGCCCGTTTTGAATACGGCGGCCTGCGCATCAAGGT
>JAFOIT010000075.1 GCA_017420585.1 Solobacterium sp. | reverse complement strand
CTCCGGCCGCTGCTCCGGCTCCGGCCGCTGCACCGGCCCCGGCTGCTGCACCTGCTGCCCCGGCCGCTGCTGCAGGGGCAGGCGATCCGGTAAAGGCACCGATGCCGGGCACCATCCTGGATGTCAAGGTCAGCGCAGGCCAGACTGTCAAGGCCGGCGACACACTCTTCATCCTTGAAGCCATGAAGATGGAAAATGAGATTTCCGCGCCGAAAGACGGTACCATTACTTCTGTTGTTGTCGGCAAGGGAGCTTCCGTACAGACTGATCAGCTGATCGCTACCATTCAGTAGGAGGCTGTACCTGCATGAATATCATCGAAATTCTCATCAAGATCTTTCAGGAATCCGGTTTTGCCGGTCTGATCGAGGAACCGCGTTCCCTGGTCATGATCCTGCTGGCCTGCTTCCTGCTGTATCTTGGCATTCGCAAGAAATATGAACCGCTGCTGATGATCCCGATTGCCTTCGGCATCCTGCTGGCAAACCTGCCGCGGACCGGGATCACAGAAGGCCTGATTCACTATCTGTCGCTCGGTGTTGAATACGGAATCTATCCGTCCCTGGTCTTCCTGGGCACCGGTGCCATGACTGACTTCGGACCGCTGATTGCCAACCCGTCATCCCTGCTCATGGGTGCGGGTGCGCAGTTCGGCATCTTCACCGCCTTCCTGATGGCGCTGGCCCTCGGTTTTGAACCGAATGTTGCCGCGGCGATCGGTGTCATCGGCGGTGCGGACGGCCCGACAGCCATTCTGACCGCTTCCAAGCTGGCAATGGATTACCTGCCGGCTATCGCGATCGCAGCCTATTCCTACATGGCCCTGATCCCGATGATCCAGCCGCCGCTGATGCGTCTGATGACAACCAAGAAAGAGCGTGAAACCGTCATGAAGCAGGCCCGTTCCGTCACCAAGACAGAGCGGATCATCTTCCCGATTGCCGTTACGATCTTCGTTGTCCTGCTGATTCCGGATACAGCCCCGCTGGTCGGCATGCTGATGTTCGGCAACCTGCTGAAGGAAACCGGCCTGACCGACAGACTGAGCGACACCGCCCAGAACGGTCTGACCAACACGGTTATCATCTTCCTGGGCATCTCGGTCGGTGCCAAGGCGGCAGCCCAGACATTCCTGACCCTCAGGACAATCGAAATCATCATCCTCGGCCTGATCGCCTTCAGCTTCTCCACCATCGGCGGCCTGATGCTGGGCAAGATCATGTACAGAGTGACCGGCGGAAAAGTCAACCCGCTGATCGGTTCGGCCGGTGTCTCGGCAGTGCCGATGGCAGCCCGGGTCAGCCAGATGGAAGGCCAGAAAGCCAATCCGAGCAACTACCTGCTCATGCATGCCATGGGCCCGAATGTGGCCGGTGTTATCGGTTCCGCTGTCGCAGCCGGCTTCATGCTGAAGATGTTCGGCGGCTGATTGGACAGAACCCGGATTTTAACTGTACAGAGTATGTTCTGACAGGAGTATAATCAAAAAACAGAGGTGTAAAAAATGGCAGAAATCAAACTGGAAAAGTACGGCATTACCGATGCCAAAGAAATCATCTACAATCCGTCTTACGAACTCCTTTTCGAAGAGGAAATGAAGCCGGAACTGACTGGCTATGAAAAGGGCCAGCTGACTGAACTCGATGCGGTCAACGTCATGACCGGCATCTACACCGGACGGTCCCCGAAGGACAAGTACATCGTCATGGACGAGAATTCCAAGGACACTGTCTGGTGGACAACTCCGGAATATCCGAATGACAACCATCCGCTGTCCGAAGAAAACTGGGCCAAACTGAAGGGTCTGGCTCAGAAGGAACTCTCCGGCAAGAGACTGTTTGTTGTCGATGCCTTCTGCGGCGCCAACAAGGATACCCGCATGGCTGTCCGCTTCATCATGGAAGTCGCATGGCAGGCACACTTTGTCAGAAACATGTTCATCAAGCCGACAGCTGAGGAACTCGAGACATTCGAACCGAACTTCGTTGTCTACACCGCTTCCCTGGCCAAGGTTGACAACTATAAGGAAATGGGTCTGAACTCCGAGACAGCCGTTGCCTTCAACATCACCAGCCGTGAACAGGTCATCCTGAACACATGGTACGGCGGTGAAATGAAGAAGGGCATGTTCTCCATGATGAACTACTACCTGCCGCTGCAGGGCATCGCAGCGATGCACTGCTCCGCAAACACCGATATGGAAGGCAAGAACACAGCGATCTTCTTCGGCCTCTCCGGTACCGGCAAGACAACCCTGTCCACCGATCCGAAGCGCCTGCTGATCGGTGACGATGAGCACGGCTGGGACGATGAAGGTGTCTTCAACTTTGAAGGCGGCTGCTATGCCAAGGTCATCAACCTGGATAAGGATTCCGAACCGGATATCTACAACGCCATCAGAAGAGATGCGCTGCTGGAGAATGTCACGGTTGACGAAAACGGCAAGATCGATTTCGCCGACAAGAGCGTTACCGAGAACACCCGTGTTTCCTACCCGATTGACCATATCGAAAAGATCGTTCAGAGAATCCGTCCGACATCTTCCGGCCCGGCAGCTGACAATGTCATCTTCCTGTCCGCTGATGCCTTCGGTGTCCTGCCGCCGGTTTCCATCCTGACGCCGGAACAGACACAGTACTACTTCCTGTCCGGCTTCACAGCCAAGCTGGCCGGTACGGAACGCGGCATCACAGAACCGACCCCGACCTTCAGCGCATGCTTCGGCCAGGCTTTCCTGGAACTGCATCCGACGAAGTACGGTGAAGAACTGGTCAAGAGAATGGAACAGAACGGCGCCAAGGCTTATCTGGTCAACACCGGCTGGAACGGCACAGGCAAGCGTATCTCCATCAAGGATACCCGCGGTATTATCGATGCTATCCTGAACGGCGAAGTCCTCAAGGCTCCGACCAAGAAGATTCCTTACTTTGACTTCGAAGTACCGACTGAACTGCCGGGCGTTGACACCGGCATCCTGGATCCGCGTGACACCTATGCAGATCCGGCAGAGTGGGAAGAAAAGGCAAAGGATCTGGCCGGCAGATTCATCAAGAACTTCCACAAGTACGAAACAAACGAAAAGGGCAAGGCACTGGTTGACGCCGGTCCGAAGCTCTGAGCTTTGTAAAGAACTGACCCCGCGGCAGATGCTGCGGGGTTTTCTTCTCTTCTGTGATATGATCCTGGTATGAGATACAGGGAGATACAGCAGAAACTCGTGCCCATTACGGCGGTCAGGCTGGTTTCCTTTGTCATGCTGTACCGGCAGTCAGTAGCCTATGACGGAAGTGATGACAAGCACCTGTACTGTCATCCCGGCTGGTATTCCTGTTCGATGAACCTCGCGGAGCAGGCGTGTCATCTGGCTTTTGCGGCTGCGGACGGCAGTGCGGCCCGTGAAATCAGCTTTGCGGCCGGGGAGAAGGACATGGCGGCGCTGCGGCTTTTGCTGGATGATATCGGGGTGACTTCCCTGAACGGCTGGCAGGCGGAAAATGACGGCAGCGGCTATGAACTGGAGCTGCAGGGGGAATACGCCGAAGGCGAACATCTCCGGCTGTATGCCCGGGGCAATTATCTGGTTTCACCGCCGGCTGATATCGACGAGATTACGTTCTTCTTCAATGAACTGGCGGAAAAGGCCGGCTGCCGGTTTACCCGGAAGATATAAAAAGCATCGAAACGTCTGCTTCGATGCTTTTTGTTTGTTCTGATCAGAAATCAACCTGGGTCCCGCATTCCGGGCAGAACTTCAGATCGTAGACCCGGGCGCCGCAGTTCGGACAGAAGCGGTTTGATCCGCCGGAAGTTTCCTGGATCATCTTGTCCTTCGGCCAGCTGACCCGGTAGGCCAGGTTCAGCGTCTTTGTTTCCTTCGGGGCCAGTGTAATCTTCCAGGTCAGCAGACCGTTGTCGGCATCCTGTTCCGCTTTGTCGGTCTTTACCGGTTCGACGACGATGGTCTTGTCCCGGGAAACCGGCAGCCGGTCCTGAACCGTGACAGTGATCTCCTTGGCCTTGGAATTGGTGATCATCAGTTCATAGGCATAATCCGTGGTCCGCTGGTTCTTCAGCATGGCCTCGGATGTTTTCTTCAGCTTCTCTGTCCGGCGCAGCTGCACGGCTTCTTCCTGACCGAGCGGGATATCAAATGTCTCTTTGGTCATATCCGGATTGATGAGGGCGTTGCCGGCAAAGATGCCGTTCAGGTAGACAGCCGCATTGCCGCGGACCATGGCCGGCAGGTCGACGGTCTTCACCGTGGCCTTCAGCCAGGCTTTGACATCCATCTTCGGCACAGCGGAAATGACATACTCGGCCGGCAGGTCAAACTGCTGCAGATCTGCCATGGTGCCTTCGGAGTCAGACGGGATGGTCTTTGTGCCGGGGAGGATGTATTCGGTCATGGTCTCTTCAGTGCTGACTTCTGCCTCGGCTGTTTCCAGACGGCTCATCTGCGCGGTGTCAGCCATTGCCTCTTCATCCGCCATCATCGGCGCGGCGGCCATGGCCATCCTGCCCATCGCCATATTGCCCTTGGCCCGGATTACCGGTTCAGAAGTACGGATGCTCAGATAGACCGGCCTGATGACCGGCATGACCCCGCCGGACGTCGGATTGCCGGTCAGCAGGGATACATTGACCTTGTCCCATTCTTCGCCGGTATTCTGCAGGATCCGGGCCCGCACCCGCATGGTCAGCGGTCCTTCGGCATCCGTATGGATTTCATAGACCGGCTGCCACAGGGCATTGTCCTCATGACTGCGGATTTCAAAGTCACAGACCGCATCGGCGGGGGCTTCGACTTCCACCGAGATGACCGGGCAGGACTCGGTCCTTACCGTGTCATTGAGTTTCTTTTCCAGCCGGGTTATATCCTTCTGCAGGGCAGCGATTTCCTGATGGATCGCTGTCAGACGTTCCGGCAATTTGCTGATATACGACTCGATATCCTGCAGGTTCTGTTCCTGCCGGGAGACAAAACTGCCGTTTTCCTGCCAGAGGGTTTTCTGCAGTTCCTTCACTTCGATCTGCTGTTTCAGCGCGTTGATTTCGGCCTTGATCCGGTCGGATTCCTTCTCTTCCGGGTTGTAATTCAGCGTATTCAGGAAGCGGATATCGGACATGGTGACGCCGGCCGGGAAGAACAGCCGTACGGTCCCGGTGTCGGTTCCCTGGGTCATGCCGGCAATCTTCAGATGGTTGACACCGGCCTTCAGTTCAGCCTGCCCGCGGCGGATGGTTTCCGCGCCGTTCCGGTAAATTTTTACACCAGTTACCCTGGTCTGGATGAGATTATTCATATCTGTAAACCTCCATTGATTTCATTGTAGCAAATACCCCTGTATTTTTCCCTTGTCGCCGGGCATATTAATAATCCGGGAACTGCCGGGTGTCCGGCACGGTCAGTAAGAGAATCCCAGGCGGTCAAGCACCGTGTAAATTGTCGCCATCACCTGTTCGAAGTCATTTTCATCAACCCCGTGCAGGGCGGCTTCGAACGGTCCTTCCGCAGTTTTTGCCTGGTTGAGGATCTTTTCCACTTTTCTGTCATAAGTGACAAGGATCCCTTTCCGTCCGGCAATGGCCAGGGCCTGCTCACTGATGACATCGGCATAAATCTCCCGGATCCCGCATTCGGCCGCAATGATAACCGCTGCCATGCCGATGATTTTGTCCGCCTGATACAGCGGCCTGCAGCCATGGTGCTGGTAAAGATCCAGAATGTCGATCATCGGAAGAATTGCCTTCTTGTCGCTTTTCAGGACAATATCATTTTCATCCGCAATGACACAGGTCAGGTTTTCACGGTGGAGAATCTCACGGCAAATATCAGTATTCATAAAACATCAAACCTTTCTGTGCTCAGCCTATCATACTTTCGGATAAAAGGATAAATGAGTGCAATTACGGTATAATTAAATCAGGAACAGGCAGCGGAGTGTACATCTGAAATCATATTTCAGGTCCGCCGCAAAGAGGTGATCATATGAAATTGTATTTTATCGGTGCTGACCGTGAAGTGACGGGCAGCTGCCATGTGCTTGAAGTTAACGGCAAATACATCATGCTTGACTGCGGGCTGGAACAGGGCAGGGATATCTACGTCAATGAGGACCTGCCGGTTCCCGCCGCCGAAATCGAAGCCGTCCTGCTTTCACATGCCCACATCGATCATGCCGGGCTGCTGCCGAAGCTGGTCAAGGACGGTTTCCACGGGACGATCTGGTGCACGGATGCCACGAAACAGTTATCTGAGATCATGCTGAAGGACTCGGCCCATATCCAGGAGGCTGAAGTAGAGTGGGCCAACCGGAAGGCAAAGCGCAGCGGGCATAAACAGGTGCAGCCGCTCTATACCGTAGAGGATGCGGAGATTGCCATGCAGTACTTCAAGGATGTCCGGTACGGGGAACCGTTTACCCCGGTGGAAGGGGTCACGGCGAGATATGAGGACGGCGGCCATATTCTGGGCAGTGCCATCACCTATCTGACCATACAGGAGAACGGTGAGACACGGACCCTGGCCTATACCGGCGATCTCGGCAATGTGGGCATCCCGATTGTCAACGATCCTTCTCCCCGGGAAACAACCGAGTATGTCATCACCGAAAGCACCTACG
>JAFOIT010000009.1 GCA_017420585.1 Solobacterium sp. | reverse complement strand
GACCGGGGATACCCCGGGAAACCGCCCGGCATCCATCACCGTGCACCTGTACCAGAACGGCACGGAGATCGCGCAGACAGAGACGGATGCCTCCAAAGACTGGAAATACGAGTTTACAGCCGAGGTCTGGGATGAAAACGGGGAAGAGTATGAATATACCGTACAGGAGGATCTGCCGGACGGGTATACTGCCTCGTATGAAAAGGGCGTAAGCGGCCCGGTCACGGTGAAGTTCAATCCTTCCTCCCGGTCAGAAAGCAGCTGGGACTACCTCAAGATCTACTACCGTCTGGACGGAAAGATCTATGTGACCAGTACAACCTACACAGGCACATTCCCGTCATCGGTCAACCTTCCCACTTCCGATCTGTGGTTCTACTGGCATTCAGACGGCAGCGTCAACAATTATTACGGCTTCAAGGTAGATGATATCGTTCCGTACAGCGGCAGTTCATTTGCCAATGCCTATACCGCGTCCCTGCCCACGTATGCCGTGCAGGAACTGCAGGGCGGCGCGCTGCCGGAATCCGCGCACAATCCGTATCCGAATTCGCAAAATCTGGTCTGGAAATACACCTCCGAGGATTTCTCCATCACCAATGAATTCAGTGCTACAAGCCTGAGCGGGGAAAAGACATGGATCGGGGATACACCGGATGACCGTCCGGCATCCATCACCGTGGAACTGCTGCGGGACGGTGCAGTATACCGCACTGCCGAAGTCACGACAGCGGATGATTGGAAGTACGAGTTCACGGACCTCCCGCTGAAAAACGCGGCAGGGGAAGAATATGTCTATACGGTCAGGGAACAGCCGGTCAGAGGCTATACCACAGCCTACAGCAACGGTACGGAGACATCCGAAGAGCCGGCCGCCGGATACAACAACATTGAAAACACCCGCGAGGAGACGATAGACATAACCGTCATAAAGAGATGGGATGACAATAACGACCAGGATAAAAAACGTCCTGCCAGTGTGACCGTTCATCTTCTGGCCGACAATGAAGAAATTGATACCAGGACGGTTTCCGGACAGACTGACTGGACCGTGACATTTACCGGTCTGCCGAAGAAATCCGGGGACAGGGACATTGTCTATACTGTCACCGAAACCCGGGTTGACCTGTATGAACCGGATATTTCCGGTAATGCTGAGACCGGCTTTGAGATCGTCAACAAACTTACACCGCAGTCGACGCCAACGCCGACCCCAACGCCAACGCCGACACCGGTGCCGACTCCGACCCCGAGACCTCCGGTTGTACCAAATACCTGGGATAATACACCGGCAGGCCTGTGGCGAGGCCCGGCATTGCCTGAATTCATCATGCTGTGCGGATTCACTGCGTCCGGCAGACACTGAACATAAGAAATGATCACACCCGAATCAAGTGTGATCTTTTTTTCAGTGCCCGGACCGGCTATTCACTTTGCAGGCTGTGGAATTGATTCCGCCAGGCCGTCGGGGTCATGCCGTAATACTTCCGGAATGTGCCGGAAAAATAGCTCATGTCCAGAAACCCGCACAGGGCTGCGGCTTCATTGATCTTCATGCCGGTGGACTGCAGCAGGGCAGCTGCTTTCTGCACCCGCAGACGTTTCAGGTACTGCCCGGGTGATGTGTGCACGGCATTGCGGAAACAGCGCAGGCACTCACTTTCACTGACCGCGGCACTGCCGGCGATGTCGGCCAGGGAGATTTCCTCACTGAAGTGTTCCTCAATATATTCCAGCATCATCCTGATCCGCTTCTCTTCCCGCAGTTCCTTCCGGCTCAGGGCCGCTGCCGGCTCCGGCATGTGCGTGCTGAGCATCAGGGTCAGGTCGGACAGGGCGCTGCGGACAAGGAATTCATATCCTTCCGGGGTCTGTTCCATGGCCTGCCAGGCATTATCAATATCCTGCAGGACCCGGTCCTGCCAGCCGGCATCGGGTATAAGCACCAGCCCCTTCAGAACAGGGTTTTTCAGCAGCGGGGACATGTATTTCTGCCAGAATACGGATTCCATTGAACCGGCTACTATGCGCGGGGAGAAGACCAGCGATATCAGTTCACAGGCTTCCCGGTTCTGCCGGCGCAGGGCATGCAGAGTGTCCGCGTTGAGGACGAAGCCTTCCCCGGCGTGCAGTATCCGGACGGAGTTGCCGATGGCCAGGCGCACCGTGCCATGCCGCACCAGGCCCGCTTCCAGATATTCGTGCCAGTGCCAGGGAACCGCGTGATACAGCCGGGTCCGGTAGGCTGCTGCGGGGAACTCGCTGGTGCCGTGCTGTTTTGTTTCCCGGCCGCGCTCATCCACCGGGACAAGTGATGAAGTTACTGCCACATTTCCTCCTTTCTGGCGATTTTGTCATATAAATCTGCTGTTAATCTTATAATAAAATCCCGGAAAATACCATATCATCACAGTGTACACAAGGAGGTACACAATATGATCAAACTGGTTAATGTCCGTGATATGGATGAATTCCTGAACATGGTGGGACAGTGCCGCGGCGATGTGACGGTGCACCTTGCGCATTATGGCGACATGCATCTGAAGAAGCACCCCGAGAACCTTGAACTGCTGGAAGACCTCATTCCGCAGAATGGTGAACTGGATATCTCCCTGGAAAAACCGGAGGACACCGTCCTGATCCTGCGTTCCATGATCAGCGGGAAGTGCCTGAAAAACTGAATCTGATATGAAATGCCGGATAATCCGGCATTTTCCGAAACCCCTGCTCTGGTGTACAATAATATCCTGTACAGAACAGGGGTTTTATTGAGTATGAGCAAGAAGAACCGGAACAGACAGTCAGGGCTGCCGTTTATCGTATCGGCAGCTGCTGCGATACTATATACCGTACTGGTAAGGATGGTGGATGTACAGCCGATCGGACCGCAGAACAGCGAAGTCGGCTTTGCCCGGCTGAACGGCTGGGTCTTTGCGAAGGCCGGGTCACACACACTGTTCTACTGGCTCAGTGAAGTGCTGGTCATCGCGGCGATCCTGCTGGCCTTCCTGTTTGCCCTGAAGGGGCTGGTGCAGATGCTGCGGCGCCGCAGCATAGCCCGGGTGGACAGCCGGATCCTCCTGCTGGGTGTGATGTTCGTGCTGGTCATCGCGACATACTTCCTGTTTGAAAAAGTGATTATCAATTACCGGCCGGTGCTGGAAGACGGGGTTCTGGAAGCTTCCTTCCCGTCCTCGCATACCATGGTGACCATGACCATCTTCGGCTGTGTGCGGGCCTTCTTCAAAACCGAGCCGGGTGACAATGGGCTCATGCAGGTCCTGCTGCTGGCCGGTACGGTCCTGGCCCCGCTGTTCCGGCTGCTGTCGGGCATGCACTGGGTCACGGATATCATCGGCGGGTGTCTCTACAGCGTCATGTTCATCGCGCTGTACAGGACCTTCCTGAAAACACCGAAGACCGGGGGCCAGAGCCGCTGAGCGCATATGCGCTCTTTTTCTTTCGGAAGCCTGCTAGAATACATATATGCAGGAATTTGATTTCAAATACGCCGTCAACGATACCTACATGGCGGTGCGTTATTACGGGGATGAAGCGGATGTGGTCATCCCTGACACCTGGTACGGGAAACCGGTGTCGGTGCTCGGGGAAGATCTTTTCAAGGGCCACACGGAGATCCGCAGTATCGGGATCCCGGCCTCGGTCACGCACATTATGGGCTTCGCGTTTGACGGCTGCACCTCCCTGGAGACGCTGATCCTGCCGGAGGGACTGTATTCCATCCTGCCGTACGCATTTGTGCGCTGCGGCCTGCGCTCGGTTGTCCTGCCGGCCGGGGTAACCCAGATTCCGCCGTATGCTTTTTATCAGTGCCGGCTGCTTGAAAAAATAGAAATCCGGGCCGGGAAAATCAAAATCTACGGCCACGCCTTTGACGGCTGTGATCGTCTGAAACATGTCCCGCAGGCAAACGGATCATGATGTACGGCCCAAAACCGATCTCAGCAGAAGGTCGGTTTTTTTGTTCAGGGCCGGGCAGAAGAAGGGATACTGCCTCTGCACATTTGCAAATGCTTATATATGACATAATAATTTCTTATATATGTATAAGTATCTGTTTTGTGTCTGCGGTTATGTGCTATGATTACTAGGCTTGCGGTTTTGACCGCAGCGGGGGAATTTATTTATGGATCTATCAGCGATCAACTGGGGAGCGATCCTCGGCGGATTCGGCCTGTTCATGTTCGGCATCAAATTCATGGGCGACGGGCTTAAGGCAGTGGCAGGTGATGCCCTGCGCGATTATATCAACAAAGCAACTTCCAACCGCTTCAGCGCGCTGCTGGTCGGTAACATCCTGACCATGATCATGCAGAGCTCCTCGGCCACCTCGGCGATTACGATCGGTTTTGTCCGGGCGGGCCTGATGACCTTTGACCAGGCAGCCGGCATCATTCTCGGCGCGACCATCGGTACGACATTCACATCGTTCCTGATCTCGGTCAATATCGACCGCTACGCGATGTTCATCATCTTCGCCGGGGCGATGCTGATCTGCTTCGGCAAGAAACCGCGGTCGGTGTACAACGGCAACGTGATCCTGGGCTTTGCCCTGATCTTCTTCGGCATGTCTTC
>JAFOIT010000074.1 GCA_017420585.1 Solobacterium sp. | reverse complement strand
TGTCCGGGATACTTCGTGGCCAGATAGTAGCTGTCCCGCGGGTACTTCTGCAGCACCCGGCCCATGACGGCTTCCGAACGGTTGTTCATGTACGGCCAGGCTGTGTCGATATAGTTGATCCCGTGGCTCAGGGCATAGTCGGTCATCTCCGCCACCAGTTCCTCATCGATGGTCTGGTCTTCCTTCAGGGGCAGGCGCATGGTTCCGAACCCCAGCATGGAAAGCTTCAGATCCTTGAAGTCTCTGTAAATCATTGTTCCACCTCCGTTTTTTTACTGACTATATTTATTATAACAAAACAGATTTTACGGAAGCGGGCTGTTACGGCTTGAACCGGACGGATATCCTGTGCTATCCTCTCCGTTAATCAGGAGGCGGCCTATGGCGTATTTCGGACAGTTTTACCTGGATGAGGAAAAAGACATCATCGTTGACCTGGACATGGATCAGGGCGAGCTTTCCTATACCCTGCGGACCCCGAACCACCATACCGGCAACCTGATCACCAACCTGGCCGGTCTGTGTGACCTGCCGTTAAGTGAAGATGAAAACGGTCTGAAGGTCATCCGCGGGAAGGTGCCGTGCTACATTGACGCGCAGAACCGGGAAATCTATATTTTCCGGCTCGGCGGCACGAAGACCGCCAACATCTTTCCGGACGGGACAATCGAGATGAAAGCCTCAATTCCGGCCATCTCCAAGACCCTGATGAGCCAGACCAAGGACTATCAGCTCGATATCCAGCGGACCATCATCAAAAGCTATATTCCCCGGGAATACAAGTTCCGGACCGACCTGCATACGCATATGAATGCCAACCTGCGGCCGGATATCCTGATCGCGCTGGGAATTTATCACCAGATCCGCTATCCCCTGTACTATGTGCGCAAGCTGGGCCTGCGGCTGCGTGCGGCCCAGGCGGAAGAACTGGCCCGGCAGCGGGAGCACACAGCAGCGCAGTTTGCGGACAGCGGGCTGACCGGCAAGTATCTTGACCGGAAGATCGATGATCATACGTACATCAATTTCGCGGCCCTGATCCTGCAGAATCCGGACGACGCGGCATACAACATCCCGCGGATCCGGACCTCCCTGGCTATCCTGAAAGACGGTCAGGCCGTCTTTACGAACCTTGAAAAGGTCTATCTGTACCGATATGTCTTCACCAAGGGACTGGCACACGGACAGCCGGTTGAACTGCGAGGCATCGAACTGATTCCCGACCGGGACATCGCTGCGGCGGTCAGGCAGATGCAGGCGGACCATGCCGGCATCTATGCGGGCAATACGCTGTTTCAGGACAAGCTGCTCTGGACGGCCCGCGGGTACCGGCGGCAGGGCATTGACTATGCCGAGATCAGCGACACCACGTTGGTAAAGCGGCATCAGGCGGAGGAAATGCTCCGGCATGTCCACGCGGTCATGCCGAAGATCGAGCAGGAAACAGGCGTCCTGCTCCGGTTCCTGGCGGCGATCCGCAGAATTCCGCTGACCATTGTCCGGGACAACGTGACCGCCGCGGACTACCTGGAGGAGAATATCCGGGTGCTGCGGGGGATTGCGAAAGATCCGTATGTGGCCGGCGCGGACATTGTCGGCGAAGAGATCAACAGTATCCTTGAACTGCGGCCGGTCATCCGGGAACTGGTGAAGCTCGCGGCGGCAGACAATACATTTGTGATCCGCATCCACGCCGGGGAAAACGACAGTATGAAGGACAATGTGGGCGACAGTATCCGCTGTGTCAAGGAAGCCCTGGCGCCCGGCCAGCCGATGCCGAAGGTGCGCATTGGCCACGGCCTGTATACCGCTTCCCTGCGCAGCGCGAAAGGCCGGCAGCTGATCAGTGACCTGAAGGAAAGCGGCGCGGTGCTGGAATTCCAGATCACGTCCAATGTCCGGCTGAATAACCTGAACAGCCTGGAGAGACACCCGCTCAGGCAGTATCTCAAGGCAGGCATCAGATGTGTACAGGGCACGGACGGCGGCGCGCTGTACGGGACAGCCAGCATGGACGAGCAGCTGGCCCTGGAAAAACTGCTGGCCTTAAGCCGGGCGGATCTGCTGAAGATGCGGCAGACCGAGGCGGAAATCCTGGCGGAAAGCCGGCATGCATTTGCCCGCAAGCAGGAAGTGTTTACAGAACTGTTGAAGACAATGACACCGGAAGAAATCCTGGCGGCAGCGCCGGCAGTGAGTGAAACCCGGGAACAGCCGTCAGCCGGGACCGTGCACCTTGAGGCGGCGCGGGAACTGGCCGGACAGATAAACGAAATGCCCTGGAACCGGTTCCCGGTGGTGGTGGCCGGGGGCAGTTTCAACAACAAGGGCAGGCACACCCGCATGCGTACAGCCGGCAAAGCGGCGGTGGATGCCCTGCTGCAGCTGGATCCGAAGGAAGTGTTCTTCATCATCGGGCATACGCTGAGCGGATATGAAAAATACCTGCTGGAACATAATGACAAAGGGTTCCGGATCTTCGCGGTTGTCCCGGCAGAGCTGCACCCGGAGGAAGTCCGGCGGCTGAAGCAGGCCGGGGTGGAGATCCGAGTTGCCATCGAAGCTTCGCCGATGGGTCTGTACAAGAGTTTCAATTATGAGATTTTCGAGCGCCGGCCGTTTGTATTGGTTGCCCTGGACGGCAACTCGGCCGGTGCCAACCTGATGCAGGAAGCCCGCAACAGCAAGGGCCGCGGGCACATCTATGTCAATCCGGGCTGTGCCCCGCTGCGG
>JAFOIT010000073.1 GCA_017420585.1 Solobacterium sp. | reverse complement strand
GGGATGAAACAGACCTAGCAGCAGAAAGCCGTACAGCAGACCGGTTATCAGCTGTATATGCTTTTCATGCCGCCGTAATGACAATGCCAGGACAAGGAAAAACGGCAGGCCGGGACCGATCACGCTGCCGGGGATGCGGAACGGCCGGAGCAATATCCCTGCCTGATCTATCAGATTGACAATTGGGACACTGGGGAAAACCGGCAGAACAACGGTCAGACAGCCCAGCCAGATGAGCATGCCGCTGAGCATCCGCAGCCATGGGAACAGCAGGATTCTGGCCGGGTTGACGGCGGCGTCGGCCAGACTGGCCAGTACGGAGAGAAACAGGAACCGGTTCCAGCCCGAGGCCATGTCCCCGGACAGAAACATGCGGTAAGCCATGATCAGCTGGAAACCGGTGCTGGCTGCCGCGGCCGGATACAGGACCAGCATGGCACAGGCTGTTATCCCGGCCCGCTCATGCCGGCTCAGCTGCTGATCTGACAGCGCGTGGTAAAGCAGCCGCTGGGTCAGCAGCAGCGGAAAATGATAGAAAATGCACAGAAACAGATTCAGCCGCCGCATCAGTTTCCTTCTTCTGCCGGCTGACAGTTTCTTTTTCAGCACCCCGTCAAGCAGGGCCAGCGCTGCGGTCCATGAAAAACTGCTGTCCTGCAGCAGGCCGGAAAAGGAATAATCACTGCTGCGGATACCGAGCAGGATGCGCTGCAGCACTGCCCCGTTTTCTTCATCATAATGATTCCGCAGATGTTGCTGCAGAAGACTCCGCATCGTCGGCAGCTGGAACCGGACAGCAGCCGTTTCGGCATGCATGACGGCAATGATCCCCTGTCTCCGGCACCAGCTGCGGAAAGAGAAGCGGTAGAATCCGGGACTGTCCTGCGGCATTTCACAGGTTCCCGAGATAATGACAAAACTGTCATAGGTCAGCGGCTGGTCGGTATAAACCAGTATCCGCGGTCCCTTTGTCTGTACGATCACATAGGTTTCCTGTACCTTGACCACCCGGCCTGAGATTACATGCCCCGGCTGTGCAAATGGGATTGAAAATGTGCACAGAAACAATAACAGCAGGACAGCCGGCCAGTGCCTGCTCCTGACGCGCAGGAAGTAGATCAGCGCCAGCAATACCGCGGACAGCAGTGAAAACCTGCCTGTATAAAGCCGCTGTATGAACAGCAGGACAGCAAGCAGCTGCGAATAATGCGTCAGTTCCCTGCCGGTTTCCTCAAAGTGTGATAAAAGCGGCAATCTTTTCATATTTGGCCGGGCCGATCCCCTTTACTCTCTGGATATCTTCCAGGCTCTGGAACAATCCGTTTTCTGTCCGGTAGGCAATGATTTTTTCCGCCGTTGCCGGGCCGATGCCCGGCAGCAGCACCAGGTCCTCAAGGGAACCGGTATTTATTGACACCTGCAGCGCGGATTCTTCCCGCCGTACCGGGATGTTCAGCACATCGTGATCATTGAGGACCTGTTCCGGATTCAGCAGGCCGGGATCTGCGTCTTCGCTGAGATCGATCTCCCGCAGGGCGTCACGGACGGTGGCATGCAGCGGCAGCGTCAGGGAGCCTGTCGTGTCAGCGGCGCCGGTCACGGTAATCGTTATCGTATCGTCCTGCAGTTTATCGGTATCAAAAGAACTCATCTGAACGGAAAGACTCAGCAGGATCAGCACGAAAAAAATAAGCAGCTGCTTCATGGGAAACCTCCGCTTACTTTATTCGCATGTTTTTGTCGGATGCTTACTTGACTTTGACAATCATGACCTGATACGGGTTCTTGACCGGGACAGTAACCGTGGAACCGATCCGCTTGTCAAGAATGGCCTGGGCCAGCGGTGTCTCATTGGACAGCTTGCCGTTCAGCGGATCCGCTTCGGTGGAACCGACGATGGTGTAGTCCGCTTCCTGTTCCGTATCCATGAACTTGATTGTGACTGTGGAACCGATCCGTACAGTCTTGGAACCGCCCTTCTTGGTGTCGATGATTTCATAGTTTGCCAGCTGGTATTCCAGTTCGGAAATGCGGGCTTCAACCTGTGCCTGCATGTCACGGGCGGCATCATAGTCGGCGTTTTCGGAAAGGTCACCGAGCGCTCTGGCTTCCTTCAGTTCCTGCTTGACTTCCTCACGGACAACATGAACCAGGTTATTATATTCATCCTGCAGTTTTTTCAGACCTTCTTCGGTAACATAGATTTTCTCGTCTGCCATGGTAATCACTCCTTTATATATTTTTGCTCGTGTATTATATCATCGAGCGATGAATGACGCTACTGATTTTTGTGACCAGGAGATCAATGGCGACGGTATTGCTGCCGCCTTCCGGGATGATGATATCGGCATAGCGCTTGCTGGGTTCAATGAAGGATTCATGCATGACCCGGACAGTGCTGACATACTGGTTTACCACGTTGTCCAGGGTTCTGCCGCGTTCCTTGACATCACGCAGCAGCCGTCTGATAAACCGGACATCCGCGTCGGTATCCACATAGATCTTGATATCAAGCAGATCGCGCAGGGCCTCGCTTTCCAGCACAAACAGGCCTTCCAGCACGATGACATCCGCCGGTTTGCACAGCACCGTTACATCGGAACGGGTGTGGTTGACAAAGTCATAGGTCGGCCGCAGGATCTCCTGCCCGTCCATCAGCATATGCACATGCTTGATCAGCAGTTCATTGTCAAAGGCAAACGGATGATCGTAATTTGTGACAATGCGCGCTTCCATCGGTTTGTCACTCTGATCCTTGTAATAGTCATCCTGACGGATGATCAGGACTGAGCGTTCATCCGAGAAGACATCCTGAATCTTTTTGGCGATGGATGATTTGCCGGATGCGGATCCGCCGGCGATGCCAATGATAATCGGTTTGTTCATTCGTTTTCTTCCTCCCGTTCGATGACGGATATGAGATTGCCGTCATCATCGTAATTCAGCTCCAGGCAGAACGGCCGCGGATCACCGGCCAGCATTTTCTTCAGAAATGCCCGGTCGCCGGGCCAGAGTTCCAGCGCCAGAATCTCAGCTTCCGGAATCCATGCCAGCGTGCCTTCATTGCAGTCGGTCTGCGTGCCATGGAAGTCCTGAGAGCTGTAAACCCACATTTTTTCGGCATCTTTTGTACCGTAGATAAAATACAGGATACCGCGGAAATCAAGCGTATCGGCAATAAAACCGGTCTCCTCGCGGATTTCCCGCATAGCTCCCTGCCGCGGCGTTTCCCCCGGTTCGATTTTCCCGCCTGTGCCGATCCACTTGCCGGCATTGATGTCGTTTTCCTTGCGGTTGCGCAGCAGCATCAGCCAGCGGCCATCCCGCTGCAGGTAGCATAAACTCATCGGTATCATTTCAGATATTTTGCCACGTTGGCGTTGTGCTCCTCCAGCGTTTTAGCATAGTACACGGAACCGTCGCCGTATACATCAGCCATGAAGTAATAATAATCATGTTTTGCCGGCTTCAGCACCGCCCTGAGGGCATCAATGCCCGGGTTCTGGATCGGTCCCGGCGGCAGGCCCGGATACTTGTATGTGTTGTATGGGCTGTCAAACTCGCTGTTGACTTCACAGGCCATCCAGTCATCATCCTTGTTCACATCAATGGCATAGCAGACTGTTACGCTGGACTGCAGCGGCATGCCCGTATTCAGGCGGTTTGCGAAGACACCGGCAATATTGGCCATTTCCGATACCTTGCCGGATTCATACTGAACGACACTGGCCAGTGTAAAGACCTGGTGCACGGACATATCACTCTTTTTGATATCGCTTTCGACTTCCTTATAATTCACCAGGGTCTGGTTCAGGATCTTTTCCGTAACTTCCTGCGCCGTCGTATCCTGGAAGAAGATATATGTATTCGGGGCCAGGTATCCTTCCAGACAGATACGCACATCAGGCCCGAACATCTCCTCGCTCAGGAACGGATAACGGTCAAACAGTGAACGGATATAATCCTGATCGTTCCAGAGATCAAGCAGTTCCTGTTCAGTTACATTCGTGGCCGCAGCAATCTTTTCGGCAATATGCTTGGCCCAGTCCCCTTCCACGATGGTTACCCTGACGTCATCCACGATGGTCGCGGTGGAATCATTCAGGGTGGTATAGATCTGTTCCAGATCCCAGCTCTTGTCCAGCAGAAAATTGCCGGCTTTGATATCTGTCAGCTTGTTCTGCCTGGCGAACGCGTAACCGGCGCTGCCGCTGCGGATAATGCCCTCATCGGCAAGTTTCTCGGAGACTGTTTTCGCCCCGGCCCCGGCAGGCACAGTAAAAATGACCTCCTCCGGGGTTGTCTGCACCGGTTTCTGGTTGTTCTTCAGATTAAGGTAATACAGCAGGCCGCCGATCAGCAGAACCGGCAGCAGCAGGATCAGAAGTTTTCCCGGTTTCAGCCGCCGCCTGGTTTTTCTTTTCCCGGCCATCAGTCGGCTTCCTCAACATCAAACGCATCAAGGACTTCACCGCACATGGACAGAACTTCTTCGTCCTCCACCATCGTCAGGTTGCCGTCATCGTCATATTCGGCAGCGAAGACATCGTCCCCGTCCGGCTCCTGGAACAGAACATAGTTTTTGCCGGTGTTTTCATCCGTAAAGGTCAGGATGATTTCCATGGCCCGCTCATTTCCTTCATCGTCAATCACGAACATTGTATTGTTTTCATCAAGCATATTTTCACCTCATAACAAAAGGCGTATTGCGCCTTTTATTCCGCACGCGGACAGCCGCAGGCACACTCCTGCCGCCGGCCGGTCAGTTATTCTTTCTTTTCCGGGTACCTGCCCGGTCTTTCTCAGTGATTTTCTTCCAGATAAAACCGGACGAGCTCTTCAATGATCTCATGCCGCTCGACAGACTGAATGATGCTGCGGGCATTGTTGTGGCTCGAAATATAAGCCGGATCATTGGAGATCAGATAGCCGGCCAGCTGATTGATGGCATTGTACCCTCTTTCTTCGAGGGCAGTCTGCACCAGCTGCATGATCTGCCGGATATTCTGGCGGCGGATTTCCTCCGCGTTGTAGCTCATGGTTGGTGATATTTCTTTTCTTGTCATCTTTCTCACCTCTGCCTATTATTCTAAATCAGGCATAATTAATTGTATAGCAAAAGGAAAAAGAATGGGCATCGCCCATTCTTATTTTTTTGTTAAGCGTTCAGTTTTGCCCGGACAGTTTCAAGCGCTTCCGCAACCGCCACGATATTCCGGCCGCCGGCCTGCGCCATGTCAGGACGTCCGCCGCCGTTGCCGCCGGTTACCTGGGCTGCCGCCTTGACCAGATCGCCGGCCTTGAAGCCCCTGGCAATCGCTTCCTTGGAAGCAGCGCAGACAAAAGTCACCTTTTCACCCTTGACACTGGTCAGGAAGACCAGACCGTTCTGCATCTTGTTGCGCAGCAGTTCGGCATGGCTCTTGAGCTCATCTGTTTCGGCATCATCCATGCGGACAAACAGCACATTGAGACCGTTGATGGCTTCGGCATGGCTGAGCTGGCTGTCCGCCCGCGCAGCGAGTGCCTGTTCCCTGGCCTGGGCATTTTCCCGGCGCAGCTGGGCAATCTCGTCCTGCAGCTGCATGATCTTTTCCTTCATCTCGGCATAGCTCTGCATCTTCAGGACACCGGCACATTCGTACAGATAATCCTCGGCGGCCTTGAAATCCTCATACGCGCCGAGCTTGGTACGGACGGTAATCCGGCGTACACCGGAACCGATGGATTCCTCAGAGACGATCTTGAAGACGCCGATTTCACCGGTATTGGCAACGTGGGTGCCGCCACAGAGTTCCTTGGAGAAATCACCCATGGTGACGACTCTGACATTATCACCGTACTTTTCATCAAACAGCGCGATGGCGCCGGAATTCTTTGCCGCATCGATATCCATGACTTCGGTGCTGACCGGGGCGCCGGCCGCGATCATTTCATTGACCCGGTGTTCGATGGCATGGAGTTCTTCATCGGTAACTTTCTGATAATGCGTGAAGTCAAAGCGGGCATAGTCCGGACCGCAGAAGGAGCCGGCCTGCTGAACATGGTCGCCGATAATGCGCTTGAGGGCGGCCTGCAGCAGATGCAGGGAGCTGTGGCTGGCCCGTGTCTTCTCACGGCGCTCGAAGTCATATGAGCCTTCCACTGTATCACCGAGTTTCAGGATTCCTTCCTTGACGACGATATGGTGGAGATGCTGGGCATGCGGCGCCTTCTTGACTTCCGTAACGTCTGCCTTGAAGCCGTCTGTCCACAGGCAGCCGGTATCGTAGATCTGGCCGCCGGATTCTGCATAGAAGCAGGTCTCACTGAGGATGACATCGCCTTCATCCGCAACGGCATCCGTCCTGACGCCGTCCTTGAACAGCCCGATGACTTTGCCTTTGCAGGTTCTGTCGGTATAGCCGGTGAATTCCGAAGGTTCAACGAAATCCATCAGGTCCTTGGACTGGGAGCCCATGGACTGTTCATCACTGCGCGCCCCGCGGGAACGTTCCTTCTGTTCCTGCATGGCTTTTTCAAAGCCGGCCATATCAACCGTGAAGCCCTGTTCTTCGGCGATTTCCGAAGTCAGTTCCTTCGGGAAGCCATAGGTATCGTAGAGCTTGAAGACCACTTCACCCGGCAGCGTCCTGCTTTCCGCGTGCTTCTTCAGCTCTTCGTTCAGCAGGCTTTCACCGTTGGCCAGGGTGCTGTGGAATGTTTCTTCTTCCGTCTTCACCTGGCGGGCAACCAGATCGATCTTTTCGAGCAGGTACGGATAGTAATGCTTCATATTCTCGGCTACAACCGGGACCAGCGTGTACATGAAGCTGCCGGAGATCCCGAGCTTGATGCCGTAACGGACAGCCCTTCTCAGCACCCGGCGCAGCACGTAGCCGCGGCCTTCGTTCGAGAAGGAAGCACCGTCAGCCAGCGCGAAGGTAACCGTACGGATATGGTCGGCGATAACCCGGTAAGCCATCTTGTATTCCCGGTCACTGTACGGATGCTTTGCCAGCTTTTCAATCGCGGCGATGATCGGCAGGAACAGGTCGG
>JAFOIT010000072.1 GCA_017420585.1 Solobacterium sp. | reverse complement strand
TTTCTGTTTCCTGCGCAGCTGCGTCTTCCGATAGCTGCTGGTCCTGCTCTTTTTCAGTTCCAGACCCAGTAGGTATTTCTGTCTGTGCAGGTGCATCGGTCGGGATCTGTACAGCTGCAGGCGCTGAATCTGTTGCCGTTTTCTGAAGCTCTGCAGTTTGCTGAGGCGCAGCTGTCGGGACTTCTGTCGGTGCCGCTGTCGACGCTGCAATCGGAGTTTCCTCAGGAATGACGGGGACTTCTGCTGGCGTTTCTGTTGGAAGCAGGACAGGCTGTTGAGTGATATCAGGTGCACCCGTGTTTTCCGGTGTCTGCTGTTCCTGTTCGTTTTCAGTTTCAGTTTCGGACGGTTTTTCCGTCTGTGCAGGTGTATCGGCTGGAGCCGGATCATCTGATGGTGATGGAAATGATGCAGTTGGCTGTGGAACTGCAGGATCATCTGTCAAAGCAGCTGTTGGGACTGCATCCGGGGTTTCCTCCGGAATGACAGGTGCTTCAGACGGTACCTCTGTCGGGAGTGCAGCAGGCTGTTCCGTGATTTCCGGTACATCTGTGTTTTCCGGTTCCTGCTGGTCCGGGGTATAGCCGTCTGTTCTCAGTAGAAGAATTCCGTTATATTCCACTTTGTCTGTCTGTGATTCAGCCAGTGCCGCGGCCTGCTGCTGCTCGTCTTCCGTCAGATTCTGCAGGTCCTTCGTCGAAACATAACCCCAGATAAGACCAGCGGGTGTGTTCAGAACCACTTCAGCACGCTGAAGTCCGGAAACAGATATGATGTACAGGAAAACACCGGCCTTCAGTGTACCAAGCGTCTTTTCTCCGTCATGGGTTTCATAAATCTTTCCGCTGCGAATGGTTTTCCCGTATCCTGTGGATATGACGGGTTCTCCCACCGTCTCCTGTGATGCGGTCGGAACATCTTCTGTGGGAATCGGATCCTCTGTCACATCTGATTCAACAGAGGGGCCTGACTGTGTCTCTTTTTCACTTTCCGGAGTTTCATTGATTTCAGAGGATGCATCCGGCGCAGGCGCACATGATGTTTCCGGTTCTCCTGAAGTTTCTGTCAGCATTGCCGCTTCAGGTACTGTCTCAGCATCCGGCACTGCCGAAGATTCCGGATTCTCTGATTCTCCGGGTTCATCTTCTGCTTCCGTGGAAGATGAGGGCACAGGCGTTTCAGACGATTCCGGAGAAATAGTTTCAACAATCTGAGGATCATAGACGTCCAGCATCAGGGGTGAAAATGAAAAACCTGTACCCGCAAGTTCTACGGACACAAGCTTCTGATTGGGATAATATACACTTTGAACCTGCGTTTCCACAACACCTTCTGCGTTCTGCAGGTAGTCTCCCCGATCGTTCAGAGTTGTTCCGGCACTGGTTAAGGGCATAAGCTTCCCTGTCTTTTCACCTGCCGTGATGGTCACAGTATGCTTTTGAAGACCGGACATGGATTCGGTGCCTTCAGCATTTTCCGCAAAGGCAGAAATTGAGAAGTTAAAAGACATGACAAGAGCCAGGACAAAGGATATGATTCTCCGATCTTTCATGGGAGAGGCCTCGCTTTCCGAAACAGCCAAGATGATAAAAGCGTATTTCTAACCGGATGTCATGGCACCTCAGAGAAATACGCTTTCCTTCGCTTATTATGGTTTCAGTATAGACCAGTTCGAAATTGCTGTCAATATATATTTGATATAATATAGTTGTATTACGTATTTAATATAAGTTATTTGAAAAACTTAATTTATCGGTATGCATCATAATATCCGGATAAAAGCGGGCAACAATGCCGGTATGGTCACATCGATCATGCCGGCATAACTAATTTACTGGTTTTTTTATCAAAGCTCGGAGATTCAAAAGAGTTGAAAACACGCCATATATCGTGGTTGTGTTATGGAGCAAAATCATTATATTGGCGAGTTTTGCCTGCTTTTCGATTCTAAGACGCTGAAATACACACAGGCAAGGATTTGTCTCTTTTGCATGGAGAAAAGCGCTTTCAGGGGAAAACGCATAAGATTCTGCATTTTTCTTCCTCAGATTATTCTGCTTGCATCAATCATGGTCTTGCTGAGATCCAGGGAAGCCGGCTGATCCATCCCGTTCCGAACCAATTTAAAGCTGAACAGGCAGAGGTTCTCCTGAATATAATCCGGATTCGATATGTCGAATACAACCTCATGCTGCGCTGTCAATCCACGCAGAAGATGTTTTGCGCAGAAGATACGCAGTGCATTCGGCAGCATATGACAGGATCTCATCAGTCGGATGCGGCCTGGACTTTTGCCATTGATCAATTTTATTCCTGTATGTTTCTATCGGATTTTAGAACCATTCTTTCTTTCAATTTGTCGAGCTGGAAAAAATGGGAGACACTTCGATACCTCAAATATACTGCGCAGGCAGTCTATCTGAACACACAATTAATATAATACCGACAAACGAATTGTAACAACTTTATGACATACGGAATAAAAGTACAGAATTATCCGTTTCTGTTTATGAACGGCGTTCAACAAAAGGCCATAAAAAGACGGAGGGATTATCTATGAAATCAGGCTGGACTTATTCAAATGACAGCGGCAATCGTGAAAAACTGGCACCCAACACCCTGGCGGCCAATGTACAGATGGCAGAAGACGGCCCGGGCCTTCTGGACTTTATTCGGGATTACACACACCCGGTCGGCAGCATCTGGATGACGTCCGGAGATCAGGATCCAAACGCGCTTTTCGGAGGAACCTGGACAAAAATAGAGGATGTCTTTCTCCTTGCGTCCGGAGAGGATGTGCAGGCGGGAGAAACCGGCGGCGAGTCTGCACATACACTGACGACGGAAGAACTGCCAGCACACCAGCACCCTGCCAG
>JAFOIT010000071.1 GCA_017420585.1 Solobacterium sp. | reverse complement strand
TGGCAACCATCCAGCTTGACCTGTATTCCCGCTGCCTGCAGCGCAACGTCCCGGTCACCGTCATCATCCCGGCCGATACAGTTGAATTCGAAAGTCAGCCGCTGCCGCCGGAGGAACCGTATCCGGCCTTCTATCTCCTGCATGGTTTCTTCGGCAACCAGAACGACTGGGTTTTCAAAGGCCTGCTGCAGCAGCTGGCAGTCAAATACCGGGTGGCTTTCATCCTGCCCTCGGGAGAAAACCACTTCTATCTCGACATGCCGAGCGGCGAGCACTACAGCCGCTAGATCGGAAGAGATCTTGTGGAACAGACCAGAAGACTGTTCCCGCTGTCCCGGAAACGCGAGGACACCATCATCGGCGGCCTGTCCATGGGCGGCTTCGGCAGCCTGCTCAACGGGTTCCGCTGGCATGAGAACTTCGGCTGGATCGTCTCCCTGTCCCCGGCCATCTTCAATACGGCCATGCTGAAGGAAAGAACCGGCCCCGAGGCCATGAAGTCCGGCAACTTCACCGCCGCCGACAGTTTCCCCCTGCGCAGGGATTTCCTGCAGGCCGCCTTCGGTCCCTTCGATGAAGTGGACGGCAGTGAGCGGGATGTCTTCGCCATGTATAAAAAAGCAGCTGCTTCCCCGTATGGCAGCCCGCTGATCTATCTGGCCTGCGGCACCGAAGACGCCCTGTACCCGAAAGTGGCGCAGTTCCGTGACTTCCTGCAGGAACAGGTAGCCCCGCTGACCTTCAAAGACGGTCCCGGCATTCATGACTGGGCTTTCTGGAACACTTATCTCGAAGACGCAATGGAAACCTTTCTTCCTCTTGGCAGATAGTTCACAGCGGCTTTGATATCGCATCTTTCAGGCTCTCAGCCAGGCGCCGCATTGCCGGCGAAAGCCAGTGATGACGATTGGCCAGCACCTGCAGTTCCATACGTATCCGGCAGTCGGTGACATCGAACGTCCTGACCCGCTTCTGCTCCAGAGCCGTTTTCAGATTAAAGACCGGCAGGAGGGATATGCCGATATCCCGGCTGACGAAGTCAATAATCATTCCGGTCACGCCGGCTTCCAGATTATTTCTGACGGTCAGGTTCAGCGCCGTCAGCCGGTCATCCAGGATACGGCGGTAATTGCATCCTGGTTCCGTGAGAATCCATGTTTCATTCTGCAGTCTGGCCAGTGAGGTCACAGCCGGCACATCGTGGTCAGAGGCCGCGAAAAACAGCACATCAGCTTCCGCCCGGGCGAGGACGGACAGATCCGGATCCTGTACCGGCTGATCCAGCAGGAAAACCAGATCAACCTCGCCCTTTTTCAGTTTTTCAGTCAGTTCGAGTGTCGTCCCGACAAGCATCCGGATATCCACTTCCGGATTCTCCTGCAGAAACGATGCCACCGCCGTGACATAATCCGAGGCACTGACAGATTCAATGATTCCCAGCCTGACCGTACCGGAAATCCGTTCTTCACCGCGGAAATATGATTCCACATCATTCTGCAGACTGAGCATCCGGTAGGCATAGCCGAGAAAGGTCCGGCCGGCATCCGACAGGGATATGTTCTTGCCGCTGCGGATGAACAGCTTCACTCCCAGTTCCCTTTCCAGAGCATCGATCTGTGCGGTTACCGTCGACTGTGCATAATGCAGATCAACGGCCGCTGCAGTAAAACTGTTCCTCTCTGCCGCCGTAACAAACGTCCTGATATTTTTCAGATTCATAATCAATTCCTTATCGAATTTTTCGATTTAACATATCTCTATTTTCCGTTTTCATGATTTATTTTTCAATGTTAATCTGAACCCGTAAAGGAGAAATCAGAGATGAAAGATATGAAAGACATTTGCAGAATCGCCGTTGTCCAGGCTGAGCCGGTATTGTTTGACAAGGATGCCTGCCTGCAGAAAGCCGAACAGCTGACCCGGGAAGCAGCTGCCCGCGGGGCAGAATTCATTGTTTTCCCGGAACTGTTTATTCCCGGATACCCTTACGGCATGACCTTCGGATTCAAGGTCGGCAAGCGGGAAGAACCCGGCCGGCAGGATTGGAGCCGCTATTATGAGAACTCCATTGTCGCTCCCGGTCCGGAAACAGACCGTCTGTCCGCCCTCGCAGCCGAACTCGGCGTCTATCTCAGCATCGGCTTTTCCGAACGCAGCCAGCGGACCGGAACACTGTATAATTCCAACGCTGTCTTTGCACCTGACGGCACCATGTCCCCGGTCCACAGAAAACTGAAGCCGACCGGAGCTGAGAGGGTTGTCTGGGGTGATGCCCAGGACGGATACTTCCCAGTTACCGACACTCCCTGGGGCCCGGCAGGCAGTCTGATCTGCTGGGAAAGCTACATGCCTCTGGCCCGTGCCGCCCTGTATGAGAAGGGTGTAAGTCTTTATATCTCCCCGAATACAAACGATAATCCGGAATGGCACAATACCATTCAGCATATCGCTCTGGAAGGAAAATGCTACTTCATCAACTGCGATATGATCATCACCAGAAAGTCCTATCCGCAGGATCTCAGCACCCGTGCCGAAGTTGACCTTCTGCCTGAGATGATTTGCCGCGGCGGCAGCTGCATCGTGGATCCTTTCGGCCATTACGTCACCGAACCTGTATGGGACAGGGAGGGTATCATCTATGCCGATCTGGATATGCGGAATGTATACCGGGCCCGCATGGAATTTGATCCCTGCGGCCATTATGCCCGGCCGGACGTACTGCATCTCGAAGTAACAGAACGCTGATCCGGAAAGCCCTGTCTGTGGCAGGGTTTTTTTATTTGTTGACGCTAACCGGATATGCTATTGTATAGTGGATTTTATTATTCATTACAACTGGAAAGATGTGGCATATGGAAAAGAAAAAGATTTTCTACGGGTGGATTATTGTTGCGGCAGGCTGTGTGATCATGGCGGCGACCATGGGTATCCTGTCCAACTGCAATTCCCTCTTCATCAAACCGATCTCTGAGGATCTGGGGATTTCCCGGCAGGCCGTCAGCGCGATCATCTCCCTGCTGAGTTTCGGCAGTATGGCCGCTTCGTTCTTTGCCGGCCGGATCTTCAATGAGACCAATATCATCCGGATCATGAAAATAGCTGTCATCGTCATGGTGCTGTCCTGCTTTGCCAGCAGTTTCGCCACGGATATCCGGATGCTGTATGTGACCTTCGCAATCAACGGTGTCACGATGTGCCTGACCACCACCCTGCCGATGACGTTCATCCTGAACAACTGGTTCAAGGATAAAGTCGGCTATGCCCTGGGGCTCGCTTCCATGGGTTCCGGTTTCGGCGGAGCCCTGTTCAGTGCCATTGCCGGCCAGCTGATCACCCGGCTGGGCTGGCGCATGACTTACCGGATCCTGGCGTTATCCATCCTGATTACAGCCGTGCCGTGCATCTTCCTGTTTCTGCGGCTGCGGCCGGAGGAGATGGGCCTGGAACCCTACCGTGAACAGCACGAAGCCGCTGAACAGCCGCAGGAAAGCACTGTCAGCGCCGCCGGTTACACCTACAGTGAAGCCCGCCGGCTGCCGCTGTTCTGGATTCTCTGTGCGGCCGCGGTCATCCTGGGGCTGTGCATGAACGGCATGTACTCCACCGTTTCCGCCAACCTGCAGGATAACGGCTATTCGCTGGCCTTCAGCGCCAACTTCCTCAGCATATGCATGCTGGTGATGGCCGCCAGCAAAATCCTGCTGGGCAAGATCTTTGACCGGTTCGGGGTCCGCATCGGCTTCTGCTGGGCCTGCCTGGCGCTGTTCCTGGCAACCCTGGGCCTGCTGTTCTGCCGGGTCCCGGCCGCCCTGGTGCTGATCTGCATCGGCATCGGTTTCGGCTTCATCTTCGGCGCGGTCGTCTTCCCGCTGTCGATCCCGCTGGTCTTCGGCAAGAAGGATTACCGTGCCATCATGGGCCCGTATGCTTCCCTGATTTCCCTTGGCGGGGTGTTCGGCCCGATTGTCTTCGGCCGGATCTATGACATGACCGGTTCCTATAATCCCGGCTATGTCTTCAATCTCGTGATTGTCGGCATCGTGATCCTGGTCATGCTCAGAATCCTGCCGAACCGGAACGATCAGTTCTCCTGATATCCGCACAGTGAAATACGGGGCCATACGGTCCCGTTTTTTTCATGGCAGACGAAAACCGCCCGGGCGCACCTGCCCGGACGGTCTTTGTTTATGGTTTTACTGCGCAATGCCGAGATAAATATACCCGGTTTTTTCGATTGTGTCCCTGATCTTTTCCGGATCAAGAGGTGCTTCGCTTTCGATGACGGTTTCCTTCTTTTTCCGGTTTGACTTCACTTTTTTCACATTGAAGCTGCGCCGGATCGCGTCATTGATATGCGCCTCACACATGGAGCACATCATGCCGTCTACCTTGACGATTGTTTTTACCATGTCAGGCTCCTTTCCGGGCTGCCCGCTGCTGTCTGCGGATCGTTTCAATCCCGAACGCAATCGAACATGCGGAACAGTTTTTGCCGCAGCCGGAGCAGCCGCCCTTCTTATGATCATTCCGCAGACTGCGGATACATCTGTAAAGCAGCGCGATGATCAGCAGAATGATCACGATATTGACAAGATTACTCTGCAGCCAGGTCATCACACACCTCCCGGAAACTTACTTCACCTTGACGGTCTGGGTCAGGATTTCGGATTCCTTATACGGCTTGAACAGCATATAGCAGACGAAGCAGATGACTGCAGCCGCAGCGGCCAGGCCGACCGGGTGCACTTCGCCGTTCAGGGCCGAACCGATCTGGTAAATGCACAGCGCCACGCCGTACGCGAAGACACACATGTAGCCGATGGCAATCGCTGTCCACTTGCCGTTGTTCATTTCCCGCTTGATGGCACCCATCGCCGCGAAGCACGGGGCGCACAGCAGGTTGAAGACCATGAAGGCATAACCGGCTACGGCGCTGCCCTTGAAGAAGACATCCAGGACACCGGCGATGTTTTCGCCCTCTTCCAGCAGATCCGGCAGGTCTTCCATGGAAATCAGTGTACCGATGGTACCAACGACATCTTCCTTGGCTACCAGGCCCAGGACTGTCGCAACAGTTGCCTGCCATGTACCGAAGCCCAGCGGCGCAAAGATCCAGGCAACCGCATTGCCGATGTTTTCAAGAATACTTGCGCCTTCACCCTCTTCACCGAGATAGTGGAAGCCGCCCTCGAAGGACAGGGAGTTCAGGACCCAGATAACGACACTGGACAGAACGATAACGGTACCGGCACGCTTGATGAAGCTCCAGCCGCGTTCCCATGTGCCTCTGAGCACGTTGCCGACAGACGGAACATGGTAGGCCGGCAGTTCCATAACGAACGGGGCAGGATCACCGGCAAACAGCTTTGTCTTCTTCAGCATGATACCGGAGACGATAATCGCCGCCACACCGATGAAGTACGCGGATGCGGACACCCACCAGGCATTGGCGAAGATGGCACCGGCGATCAGGCCGATGATCGGCAGCTTGGCACCGCACGGAATAAAGCAGGTTGTCATGATCGTCATCCGGCGGTCACGTTCATTTTCGATTGTCCGGGTAGCCATGACAGCCGGAACCCCGCAGCCCGAGCCGATCAGCATCGGTATGAAGGACTTGCCGGACAGGCCGAATCTTCTGAACAGACGGTCCATGATGAATGCGACACGGGCCATATAGCCGACATCTTCCAGGATGCACAGCATCAGGAACAGAACGAGCATCTGCGGTACGAAACCGAGCACCGCACC
>JAFOIT010000070.1 GCA_017420585.1 Solobacterium sp. | reverse complement strand
GTTTCGGCCGTGGCCGGAATTATCCTGCTGTTCTGAGTATTACCGCCTTTGCCGGGTGGAGATGTGGTATGATGAAATCAGCAAAGGAGAATAATTCTTATGAAAGCAGCAGTTGTTTATGTTTCCAAAACCGGTGTTACCGCCGGCATTGCCGAAAAGATCGCTGAAGGTCTGACCCTGGGCGGACTGGAAGCCAAGGCATTCGCTTATCATGATATTGATCTGGAATGGATGGAAGAGAGCAAGTGCGTGATCATCGGCACCCCGACTTACTACACAGACGCGGCCGCCGAAACAACCGCGTTCCTCGAGACCCTTGGCAAGTATAAGGTTGCCGGCAAGCTGGGCGGCGCCTTCGCGACAGCACAGTACGCCTGGGGCGGCAACGAAATGGCCATGATGAACATCCTCGTTCATGAAATGTTCTTCGGCATGATGGTTTACTCCGGCGGCGGCGTTGCCGGCAATCCGCCGATTCATCTCGGCCCGATCGCCATCGGCAGTGCTGAATACGACTGGAATGCCCTGGCTGTCGACTACGGCAAGCGCATGGCAGCCCAGACCAAGGCAGTCTTCGGCGAATAAGCTTCAAAGAGGTCCCGTCAGTGACGAGACCTTTTCTTTTCCCGCTGATATAATGAAAGCAGAAACGGAGAATTGAGCACCATGAAGAAAAAAACATTCGGACTGATCGGACTGCTGTTCCTGCTGGCGTGTCTGTGCGGACTTGGCTGGCTGGCGTTCCTGTATTATCAGGTTACTCACTCCGAAGTCAAGGAAGAGGAAGTGCCGGACGCGGCGATGAGCCATGTCTGGCAGCCGGAAAAGGAAACCGTGCACTGAACAATGGCATCAGGCAGAAAAGAAGAACGCAGGAAACAGCTGAGAAAGCAGTATGAGGGCCTGGATCCGGCGTATGTTCTGCAGGCCGGGAAGGCGATTGCCGAGACGGTGATCAGCCTGCCTGTTTTTCAGCGCGCGGCTTCCGTCTTTGTTTATCTCAGCATAGACCGTGAACCGGCCACCGACGCCATCATCAAAGCAGCCTTCGCCGCCGGCAAGACAGTTTATGTGCCGAAGTGCGAAGGCCGCTGTATGAAAGCCGTGCGGATCCATGCGGACAGCAGGATGAAGACAGGCAGGCTTGGTATCCCCGAGCCGGAAGATGACAGTATCACGGCCGGAAACCGGATCGATCTTTCCGTGATCCCGTGCCTGAGTGCAACCCCGGAGGGATACCGGCTTGGCCATGGCATGGGTTATTATGACCGCTTCCTGCAGGATACTGAGACCTGCCGGCTGTGCCTGTGCTTCGGGAAGGTGCTGGCTGCGGACCTGCCCTGTGACAGTCATGATGCGCGGATGGACCTGGTGGTGACGGAAGCGGATGTCTTCAGGATCTGCGGAACAGGGCGGCAGCCCGGGTGATCAATCTGGCACCGAGATAGGTGAGCAGGCAGAACAGGGCAAACAGGGCAATGCCCTGCGGGATGCCCCAGCGGGCGAAGCCGTACCAGTCATTGCTTTGGGGCCAGGCACCGACCCCGTTCAGCAGGATGTTTCCCATATAGAAAGCACCGTATATGAATAACGGCAGGACAGTCA
This sequence comes from Solobacterium sp., assembly GCA_017420585.1. Classification (GTDB taxonomy): domain Bacteria; phylum Bacillota_I; class Bacilli_A; order Erysipelotrichales; family Erysipelotrichaceae; genus Bulleidia. The sequence continues at coordinate 2,642 of JAFOIT010000070.1, read as the reverse complement.
TCAGGCTGTCCTTTCGGCTGTGACGGACATCGTCCATCACCAGCATCTCCCCGATGGCCAGCAGCGGCACCACCAGATGGAACCAGAAGTTGGCGCCCCTGAACATGAACGCGTAGCCGAAGACCGGGCCGAGAAAACACAGAACGGTCATGAAGGTCAGGGTTACGGCAATGCCAGCGATGTATTTCAGCAGCGGGGAATGAGGGACGGAACACAGAAACAGTACAGAAGCCAGGCCTTCAAGCAGGTTGGAAAGCACCGTAAAGTATTTCAGGCTCCGCAGCCCGGTCGCGGCCAGGGAACCGGAACCCCGGCACATCATATATACCCAGGCACAGGGGACGATTACGGCAATGACAATGTTGAGCGGCTTTCTGTACTGTTTCATATCTGACAGTATCGTACAGGAAAAAAGTCGCCGGTGTAACAGAAGTATTCAGATAATTTCCAGCAGTTCCTCATCCGTCAGTTCGACCGGGTCATGCGCCGGCGCGGGGCGGGCGGCACTGTCGACAAAATAGCGGTCCTTCTGCAGGTAGAGCCGGCGTTTGCGGCCGTAGATCCAGATATCGAAGACACGGCCGTTCTGACCGGATTTCGAGATGCCGAAAGCCTTGCCGCCTTCGGCCTTTTCAATGCGGAACTTCCGGCCGTCGGGCCAGATCAGGATCCGCGGGATGAGCACGCCTTCACTGGTGCGCTGCTCGATGACATCGACGTAAACCGGCCGCAGGGAGACATTCATGACCATCACCTCCGGCTTCAGCATACATTCCGTACGGAAAAACACTGTGCACGTTTCTGTACAGAGAGAAAAACAGCCCGCCCGGTGGGAATTTTGCCGTTTTCCGTGTATACTGAATACAGGCGCAGCGGGGCCTGGCTTAGGTTTGATCATCCTTTTACGTGCTTAGAATCGATCAATGATGGCTGCGCTTTTTGTGTCTATGGGAGGTGCCGCATGGAACAGTTCAGAAATAATCTCTTCAGTGATCTCCGGCTTGTCATTCTGCCGGCCGGGGAAGACCATCCTGATGATGCCGGTCTGCAGGAAGCGGTGACCATGAATGAAAACCTGCGGACAGAAACCGGATATGTCTTTCAGCCGCGCGATCTGATCCGGATTGCGGCGCGCCATGCGGCCGGGCAGATCTATACAGAGATCAAGGCGATGATTCCGAAAGTAAAGGCGGCGCCGATGTATCCGGATTTCCCATCCCAGGTCATGGCCATGGATGAGGCGGTTTTCCGCTTCCATCAGATGGTTCATTATTTCAGTACCTACGGGCTGGAGGATCTGTTCGGCATAGAGGTCAGGGAAGGCTGGCTGCCGGACAGTACGGAGACACCGAAAACCGAAACGGACAAAACCCTGCTGGATGCGAAAGTGCTGAGCCTGGCTGAAGAAGACGGGCTGTACCGGCGGGTATATGAGCAGCTGCTGATGCGGCGGGAGCGGATGACCATTCCGGAAAAAGAACTGGTTGAGGAATGCGTCCGGCATGCGGATGATTCGTTCCTGACCGTTAAGGCAGCGTTCAAGGAAAATCTGATTCCGGTCTTCCGCATCATTATGGAGCAGGCAAAGGGACCGCGGCGGATCAGCATGCTGAAGGGCATCTGCCAGAACAGCGGGGATGTGTTCAAGTGTGCCAAGGACTATATCCGCATGCATCACTACCACCTGCATACATCCGAGAAACGGGCCATCGTACAGACCCTGGAACAATACTCCGCGGCGGATTTCCGCGATAACCTGATGCACTCTAACCGGAAGCGGGAAGATGTGCTGATGGTGCTGCAGTTTACCGACAGCAGTCTGTATTTCCGCTCGGCGGAACACCTGCAGGCCGTCAGCGAACTGCGGGATGACCTGCTGCGTTCGTGGGAAAGCCGGCTCAAGACCATCCTGAAGGCATCACCTGCGGAAGCCCTTGCGTTTGCGGCCCGGCGTCCCGGGGAACTGGTGCGCAAGACCCGCTGGCTGCTGAAAAACGGTGTGGACAGGGAACAGCTGCAGGATCGTCTTGCGGCAAACGCGGATGTGCTGAGCACCCAGACCCTGGTGCGCCTGTGCAATGTGTTCAAAGGCCAGGATGACCAGCTGTTTGAACTGTTCGCGGCCGTGCTGAAGACGAAAATGAAGCAGATGAAAACACCGCTGGACGGCAAGAGGATCTATGTGGATGAGGAACAGTATTCGTTCGATGCATCTTATATCGAAACAAACGAGAAGTCAGCCGAAGGCGGCTATATCCGCTCCGGCATGGCCTTCCGGATCCCGGCGGAAGTACACACCCTGCGCTTCTTCACTTACTGGAATGACAAGGAGCGGATCGATATTGACCTGCACGGTTTTGCCCTGACGGAAGAAGGGAAAATCGTCCACATCGGCTGGAATGATCTTTTCCGCAGCAAGGCCATGGTGCACTCCGGCGACATCACCCACAGCAACGCGGCAGAGTACATTGACATCAACCTGCAGAAAGCCGTGGAAGAAGAGAAGGCGGTGCGGATCTGCCTCAACATCAACAGTTTTACCGGCTGCCCGTTCGCGGACATCGAAGAAGTCCGGACCGGTCTTCTGGCTGTCAGTGAAACAGGGCTGAAGACAAATGTGAAGCTGTACAATCCGGCCAACT
>JAFOIT010000069.1 GCA_017420585.1 Solobacterium sp. | reverse complement strand
TGCTGATCCGTTCCGGACAGAAGAAAATATCTACAGCCTTGCCGGTTATGCAGGCATGGCCCTGGGACCGGTGCTGCTGGGCTATGTCAGCTGGCTGAAGGATGAACTGGCCGGGAAAGATTATGACAAAATACTCTTTGCGTCCCGGGACGGCTGGCTGGTGAAACAGCTGTATGAAAAATGCCGGAAAACCAACCCCGGGCTGCCGGAACCGCTGTATTTTTATACTTCCCGCAAGTCAGCCTTCCAGCCGAATATGGCAACTGACGGCTGGATGATGCAGATGGCTGTCCGCGGTGAGGAAATGCAGCCCGAGGAAATCATGTCCAACCTTTTTGGCCTGGATGCGGACGAGATCATGCCGTATGCGGAAGAACTGTACGGCAGCCCGCTTTCCTACATCCGCGCACATGCTGATGCTGTCCGGAAAAAGGCCGGGGAGGCAGAAAGGAATTACCTGCTGTATATGAAGAACAGCGGCCTGAAGGCCGGGGAAACGTACGCTTTCTCGGATCTCGTGGCTGCCGGGTTTACGCAGAATATGCTGGAACATTTCGCACCGTTCCGGCTGCAGGGACTGTATCTTGGCCGGCGGGAGATGGAATCAGAGATCTTATCGGATATCATTGATTACTATGCAGGCCGGCAGTCATTTGTCACACAGCATTTTATGGATGTTGAAATCTTCATGACTTCACCGGAACCGTCGGTTGACGGCTTTGATCCGGCAGGTCATCCGGTATTTGAAAAAGAACAGCGGAATATGACCGAAATAGAATGTATCCGAAGGGTACATGAGACAGTCTTGAAGCTGATGGATCAATGGCTTGATATCTGCGGCGGGAATATCAGACCGGTGCGCAGTGACCTGGCTGACTGTATATATGAACTGTATGGGAAGCAGACCTTCGGCATTCGTTTCTATGACAGCTGGATCAAGCGCGAAATGTGAGAGGTATTATGAACATGAAACAAAACAGACAGATTCTGGATATCATCCGGGCAAATGATACGGAACATTATGACGGGATCATTGCCGGCATGGATGACTGGCAGATTTCGTACCATCTGGGCAGTCTGCGGACAGCTTTTCTGAGTTGCTTTGTTTCAGGTGGAGAAAGAGCGCTGGAAATCGGAGCGGGTTACGGTGCCCTGACAGGCATGCTTCTGGATCATTTTGACACAGTTTATGCCATGGAATCAGCTCAGGATTGTATCGAAGGTCTGCAGACAAGATTCAGAAACCGCCGTAATCTGAAGATCATAGCAGAAACGGAAACAGATCGGAAATATGATCTGATTCTTGCGGTTGACTGTCTGGACAGACCGCATACGGATCGTGAAAAAACACTCCGTGAACTGAAGGGACTGCTGACTGACAACGGGATATTGATCTGCAATCTGCATAACCGTCTCGGTGTCCGATATCTCTGCGGCGGTCAGGACGCTTATGTGCGGCAGCCGTTTCTGATATACCGTCCGGATGCCCTGCTGTGCAGAACTGAAATGGACAGGATGCTCACATCGGTTCTGAAAGAGAACTTTGATATGTATATGCCGGTTCCGGACAGCAGTTTCTGTCAGATGCTTTTCTCGGATCAGGATCTTCCTGTTTCCAGTATCCGGGACAGGCTGTTTTCCTACGACCCGTTTGGATCTTCAAAGGTGATTTATGAGCCGGATCTCTATGATGATCTGCTCAGACAGGGAGTTTTTTCCGCTTTTGCCAATGAGTACCTGGTTGTTTACCATAACGGAACGCGTCCGGATAACAGGATGACCTCAGCAGTCATATCTGCGGACCGGGAAAGAAGCAGGGCATACCGCACTGTTTTCCATGATGACAAAACTGTCACGAAAACAGCCCTTTATCCGGAAGGGACAGAATCACTTTTCAGGATGTACGGGAATATGGAGACACTGCGGTCAAGAGGAGTTCCGGTGATTGAACAGGCATGGGAAAATGATCATGTAAAGATGCCGAGATATGAACTTCCGTCCCTGCAGAACTGTCTGCTGTCCATTGCCAGGGAAGGTGCCGGCAGGCTGGAGCAAACCTTTGATGACCTTTATGAGATGGTACTTCAGTCTTCGGAAATCATCCGGACGGATGAACACGGACCGGTTCTTGAAACCGGGTATATTGATATGATTCCGCTGAATATTTTTTATAATAATGGTGAATATCTGTATTTCGACCAGGAATTCACCTTGCCGGAGTGTCCGGCAGCATATATACTTTACCGGGCTGTGCTCTATGCCTGGCTGCTGATTCCGGAACTGGAGCAGATCTATCCCCGACAGAAGATGGAAGAAAGATTTCATCTGACAGCATACCTGCATGAATATAAGAAAACAGAAGATGCATTTGTCGGCCGCAACCGGCAATGGCGGACCTTCGGCCAGTATTACAGGTGGCAGAATCAGCCGCAGCATGCCGAAGAACACCGCAGATTACTGAAAGGAAAACCGGATCATGACTGAGACAAAGAAATATCACAGAGGATATGTCATGGGGGTGTTCGATCTCTTCCATGTCGGTCATCTGAATCTGATCTCCAAGGCAAAAGAAAGATGTGAGCATCTGACGGTGGGACTGCTTACAGATGAAGTGACTGAGACAATCAAGTTCATCCGGCCGACGATCCCCTTTGAAGAGCGCCGGCAGGTTTTGCTGTCTGTCCGTTATGTGGATGAAGTTGTTGCCATTGATGAAATGAAGTATCTGTCAAAGGTGGAAGAGTGGCACCGGCATCCGTATGACTGCCTGTTTTCCGGAGACGATTATGCGGACAATCCTTACTGGCTGAAAGACAGGGAAGAACTGCGGGAACTCGGCTCCAACATTGAATTCTTCCATTATTACCAGGGACAGAGTTCTTCCAGAATCAGGAAGGCTTTAGGTCAGAATACAGTTGCTCCTGCAGAAAATGTACAGGTGAAAAAAACGAAGCAATCCGATCAGGCTCTGAAAGTAATCATTTACGGAATTGGTCATCAGTATAATCTGATGTATAAATCGCTGCGGTACCTTGAAGAAAAAGAAGAAATAAACATTGTCGCCTTGACACAGACAGAACAGTCACCGTATGTATCGGTGGATGGTTATCCGGTGGTGCCAAGAGAAAAACTGAAAGAGTTGGATTACGACTATATCATCGTCTGCAACAACACGCATTTTCTGGAGATCGCAGAATCAATCAGTCTTCTGACAGGGATATCCAGGGAAAGGATTCTTTCCTGTGAAACTGTTCTGCGGGCAGAAGACTCTCTGCTGGAATACCTGCATTTTGTTCAAAGCAGGCCGACACTGGTATCAAACACATGCTGGGCAGGCTTTGCGTACAGCAGTCTCAATATGGAGTGCACATCACCGTTCCGTAATATGTGGATTCCAACTGCTGATTACTTCCGGTTAATCAGCGACTTGAGACGATACATAGATTCGTATGAGCCGGTATTTGACCGGTGGGATGTTGATGAAAACAGCGGGCTCAGGTATCCGGTGCTGCTGCTTGGCGATATCAGCCTGCACTGTAATCACAGTACTGATGCCGGACAGTGTATTGAAGACTGGAACCGGAGAAAACAGAGAATCAACTGGGATAATGTGATTGTTGAGTTCTATTCAGATATTGCCGAAGCCAGAGAGGCATTTTCGGTAATGAAGCTGCCATACAGAAAGCTTCTGTTTTCAACAGAAAAGGATGACCGCTGCGGAAGTCTGCTGGCAATATTGGACGAAAATGACCGGATCGGAGTAGATGCAGTTCATAAAGAATTTCATCCGTACAGATTCGGCACGAGGTTTGATGTTGTTAAACTTTTAAACGGCCAAGCAGAATATGCGTATCGCTCATTAACGGAAGAAGAATATAGTAAATATATTAAAAAGAATGATGCAGATTGAGAACAGAGACCGTCTGACAATTAAATCAGGAATCATATTCCTTCTGCTGGCGCACCTTTATCGGTGGACAAATGCCATGTTTAATCATGATTCGCTCATGGTTTATCAAATTGACTGGGGCTGGCAGATCTCTCTGGGAAGGATATGGGTTCCTTTATATGCTTATCTGCGGGGGAGAATCGTTTCACCGGTTTTGTGTGCTGCCTGCGGAAGTATTTTTCTGCTTGCTGCCATGATTATCATTGTCAGACTGCTCGATCTTCACAGGCACTCATCCGTTATCCTGCTCTGCGGCCTGCTTGCCACACATGAAACCCTTGCCTTTCTGAATGCGTCGTTTCTGTTTGTATATGATCCTGACATGCTTGCGCTGCTGTTCTGCGTTCTGGCAGCATATTTTACACAAGCAGAAAAAATCAGATTTCACTGGCTGGCATCAATAATATGTATGGCGGCCGGTTTGGGACTGTATCAAAGCTACATCGAGGTAACGCTCGTTTTGATCCAGATCCTTATTTTGAAGAGGTTAATTGAAGGAGAAAAAACGGGTTCTCTCTGGGTATATGGTTTGCGATGCATTGGTGCAGTTTTTGCCGGGGCGCTGCTGTATCTGGCATGCCTTGCCGCGGTAGTGACAGTAACGGAATCACAACTGTCGAATGGTTATAACAGTCTGCTTCAGATGAAAAGCCTGGTCA
>JAFOIT010000068.1 GCA_017420585.1 Solobacterium sp. | reverse complement strand
TGTTTCTGGATACCGGCCTGGGCAAGGATTCACTGAGCATCATTTCGCAGGGCAATGTTGTGTCATTTGCCGAAGCAAGACCGCAGGACCGCCGCGGGATTTTCGAAGAAGCAGCCGGGGTGGCAAAGTACAAGAAAAGAAAGATCGAGTCATTGAGCCGTCTGGAGCGTACACGGAACAACCTGGAGCGCTCCCAGGATATCCTGGCTGAGCTGGAGAAACAGGTCTCCCCGCTGAAGCGGCAGGCCCATAAGGCGGAGATCTACCGGGAAAAGAAAAAGCGCCTGGAAGAAATCGAAATCACCGTGCTGGTGCAGGAAATTGAAGAGATCAATGCCGGGATCGAAGATGCGAACAAAAAGCTGTTCGACCTGGAAACCCGCAATACCATGGCTGAAGCCAGTATTCAGGTGGGAGAAGGGCAGATTGAAGCCCTGAAAAAAGACAATGCCCAGCTGGAACGGGATATCACCAACCTGCAGGAAGACCTGATGCAGAATGTGGATGATATCACCACGCTGGAAGCCCGCAAAACCGAAATGGACGAGCGCAGCAAATACATCATCGAAACCGGCAACCGGGATCAGAAGATCCGTGAAACAAAGGAACTGCTTGAAGCCGCCCGGCTTGAATATCAGGACCGTCAGGAACGCTTTGAGGCAATCCGGACAAATATCAGCCTGGGCAGCCAGAAACTGTCCCAGACGGCCCAGAAACTGTTTGATCTGAACAATGAGTTCGAACAGGCCCAGGGCATGCTCAGAAGCCTGCAGAACCGCCGGCAGTATCTTGAAAACATGCTGCGGGACCCGTTCTCTGCCGGGCATCAGGCCGGGACAAAATCAATCATGGACAACCAGCGCTCGCTGCACGGCATCCTCGGCGTCATCGGCCAGGTCATCAAACCGGAAGCCGGATATGAAGAGGCCATTTCGGAAGCCCTGGGAGGCTCCATGTACAATATCGTCACGGTAAACGAACAGTGTGCGCGTGATGCCATTGCCTTCCTGACCCGGAACCTGAGCGGCCGCGCTACGTTCCTGCCGCTGACTGTCTGCCGGCCCCGCTGGGTGGCCCGTGATATACAGGTTATCTGTGACAATACGGAAGGTTATCTCGGTACCGCCGCTGACTTTGTTACCTATGATGACAAGTTTGCTCCGGTGGTGGAATCCCTGCTGCAGAATGTGCTGATCGTCGATACGCTGGAAAACGGCAACCGTCTTTCCGAACTCATCAGCCACGGCTACAAAATCTGCACGCTGACCGGTGAAGTCATTCACCGCGGCGGCTCCATGACCGGCGGCAAGACCCGGCACAGCACCACGCTTGTAACGGCGGAAAAGGAACTGCAGGAAGTCAGGCGTTCGCTCGATGCCCAGAATGCCCGGGTTGAACTGGCCCGGAAAAAGAGCGAGGAAGCATCACACGAACGGGATGTAGTCAGCCGTGAACTGCAGCAGAACCGCATTGCGGCAGCGGCGCTGGAACCTGTCGTTGATGCCAAGAAAGCCAAATTCGATAAACTGACCAATGATCTGTCCCTGCTGCAGCCGGAAGGTGACACCGCAGAAGGGCAGCCGGCAGAAGCGGATCATGAACACGATTCACTGATCAACCAGCTGAATACGGCTTATTCCAGAAGAGACGAAATTACTGCCGCGATCAAGTCAAAGCGGGAACAGCGGCTTCTTTCCAGTCAGGATATTGACCGGAAAGAACTGCAGATCCGCCAGCTGCGGCGCCAGCTTCAGGATACGATGAACGAAGCCGGCACAATCCGCGTCGAGCAGGGCAGGCTGGAAACCCGCATGGAAAACAACCTGCAGCGGCTCGCTTCGGAATACCGGCTGACCTATGAATTTGCCAAAACCAGGACCGCCGGGGAAACGATTGAAAATGCCCGGGAAGAAGTCCTGCAGCTGCGGGCAGATATCGAGCGTCTCGGCAACATCAACATGAACGCACCGGAGGAATACAGCGAAGTCAACGAACGCTATGAATTCCTCAAGAAGCAGATCGCCGAACTGACTGACAGCCGTGACAAGATCCTGGCTGCCATTGATGAAATGGACCGGGTCATGACGAAGCAGTTCAAGGAGATGTTCGATAAGATCAACGGTGAATTCAACGATATCTTCCGGCATCTGTACGGGGGCGGCAAAGCCCGGCTGATCCTGGAAGATCCGGCTGATATTCTGAATACCGGCATCGATATTGATGCCCAGCCGCCGGGCAAGGCCGTGCAGAACAACATGCTGTTCTCCGGCGGGGAGAAGAGTCTGATTGCGCTTTGCGTGCTCTTCGCGATCCTGAAGGTCAAACCAGTGCCGCTGGTCATTCTGGATGAAGTTGAAGCAGCCCTGGATCCCAGCAACGTCGAACGCTTTGCCCAGTACCTGCATAACTACACGAACCGCACCCAGTTCATCGTCGTGACACACCGGCCCGGCACCATGGAGAACTGCAACGTCCTGTATGGCGTCACCATGCAGAACCAGGGTGTTTCACAGATGCTGAAAGTGGAACTGCGTGATGCCGTCAGCATGGCGGATCAGGGGGTACAGGCATGAGTTTCCTGGATACACTGAAAGATAAATTCTCCCGGAAGGATGACCAGGCTGTCTATCTTTCCGGTTTCTCCCGGACCAGGCACCTGTTTGGCAGCCAGATGGCTGATCTGCGGGACCGCTATGCCCGGGTCGATGATGAATTCCTTGAGTATGTCACGATTGTCCTGCTGCAGAGCGACGTCGGCATTGAAACCGCCGACATCATCTGTGAACGGCTTGAGAAATCAGCCCGGGAACGCTGGTGCCTCAGCTACCGGGACGCGGTTGAGCGGCTCGTGCAGATCATGAAGGAATTCTATGAGGAGATTCCCGACAAACCGATCAACTTTGCCGAAAACGGTCCGACTGTCATCCTGCTGGAAGGCGTCAACGGTTCCGGCAAAACCACCACTGCCGCAAAATTGGCCCGCATGTATCTCAATGAGGGCCGCTCCGTAGCCTTCACAGCGGCCGATACATTCCGGGCCGGGGCAATTGACCAGCTGGCTGAATGGGGGAATCGGTTGAATATTCCCTGTGTCAAGGGCAGGGAAAACGGTGATCCCAGTGCGGCAATCGTGGACGGCTGCCGCTTCGCAAAGGATAACGGCATTGATATCCTGCTGTGCGACAC
>JAFOIT010000067.1 GCA_017420585.1 Solobacterium sp. | reverse complement strand
GAGATTATAGAACTGGAAGACAAAGCCGATATCAAAGCGGCGGTAATCCGTCAGTTCTTTTTCATCCATCTCATCGATCCGCACCCCGTCAACTTCGATTTCCCCGTCAGTGCACTGATCCATGCCGCCGAGGATATTCAGGATCGTGCTCTTGCCGGCCCCGCTGGCACCGGCAATCACAACAAACTCCCCTTTTTCCACGGCAAAATTGACGCCGTCCAGCGCCCTGATATCCACTTCACCGACGTGATACGTCTTGATAACATTACGGAATTCGATATAGCTCATAGTCAGTTTCTATTGTAACAGGAAAAAAGAAAGGCCGGTAATTTCCGGCCGCAGCTCATTACTTTCTCAGGCCAAGTCTCTTGACCAGTTCACGGTAACGGTTGACATCATTCTTCTTCAGGTATTCCATCAGATTTCTTCTCTTACCGACCATCTTCATCAGACCGCGGGAAGAAGAGTAATCCTTTTTGTGAGCCTTCAGATGTTCTGTCAGCAGGTTGATCTGCTTTGTCAGCATGGCAACCTGTACTTCGACAGAGCCTGTGTCACCCTCGAAGCGGGCGAAGTCCTTGATGATCTGCTGCTTTGTCTCTTTGTCGAGCATTTTCTTTTTCCTCCATTTTTTATCAGTCCTTCCGGTCCGAGTAAACCGCCGAGGAAGCGGTAAACCCAGGCTGAAAGCCATTATATATTACCATTCACCGGCCGCCGGTGCAAGCGTGTTTTCTGTCTCCGGCAGAAATTCCACAAGAACCGAATTCAGCAGTGGGAAACCGGCTTCTGTACAGGCCAGCCTGCCGCCGTCATCGGTCAGCAGGCCGCGGGCTGTCATGCGGCTGATCACTTCCCCGTAGATATCGTGCAGATCTATGCCGAAGCGGCGGGAAAAGTCTGCTTCGGAAATACCGTTTTTCAGCCGCAGACCCATCATGATCATCTCGAACATCATGTCTTCTTCAGACAGGGCAAGTTCATCCCGGGCCAGCGGATCAGCCAGGTAGGCTGACAGCCTTGCCGGCATGTCATAGCGGACATTCCCCTCCTTGCCGGAAGCGCCGCAGGATATGCCGATGAAGTCTTCATAGTGCCAGTACACCAGGTTGTGGCGGGATTCCCGGCCGCACCGGGCGAAGTTTGATATCTCATACTGCTCATAGCCGTACGCGGGCAGGGTCCGGCAGATCCACTCGTACATGTCGGCTTCGGTATCCTCATCCAGCGGTTCGATGCCCCGCCGGCCGAAAACCGTGTCCGGTTCCACGGTCAGGCTGTACAGTGAAAGATGATCGGGTCTGATCTCCAGGGCCCGGTGCACACTGTCCTGCAGAGAGGCCATGGTCTGGCCGGGCAGGCTGTACATGAGATCCAGTGATATGTTGTCAATATCATGGCTCCGCAGGCAGGCAGCAGCCTGTTCCACATCCTGCGGCGTGTGATGGCGGTTGAGCTCCTGCAGCAGTGTTTCATCCGCTGTCTGAAAACCGAGACTGGCCCGGTTGACACCGTGTTTCCGCAGCAGCTCCGCTTTCTCATCCGTCAGTGTTTCCGGATTGATTTCAATCGTATACTCTTCTGTATCACGGCGGTACGGATCCAGCAGGCCCAGCAGTTCATCAAGCAGGTCCGGGTCCAGGCTGGTCGGGGTGCCGCCGCCGATGTAGATCGTCTTCAGCGGTCCGATTTCTGTTCCTTCCAGCTGATTTTTTACAGCCTGAAGCCAGGCCAGAGCCGTTTCCCGGCGATAGACCTCATGACAGAAATCGCAGTAGTAACAGATTGTCCGGCAGAACGGCACATGCAGGTAGAGGGCCTGCGGCCTATTTGCGGCGGCTGTCATCATCCATTGAAAGCACGGCCATGAACGCTTCCTGCGGGATGACAACAGACCCGACCGCCTTCATGCGCTTTTTTCCGTCCTTCTGCTTTTCCAGCAGTTTCTTTTTCCGCGAGATATCACCACCATGGCACTTGGCCAGGACGTTCTTGCGCAGTGACTTGATATTCGTCCGGGCTATGACCTTGCCGCCGATGGCTGCCTGCACCGGGATCTCAAACTGCTGCTTGGGGATCAGTTCCTTCAGCCGGATAGTGATCTCACTGCCCCGGGCATACGCTTCCGAGCGGTGAATAATGACCGACAGGGCGTCCACCGGCTCTCCGTTGAGCAGGATATCCATGCGGACAAGGTCTTCCTTGCGGTAGCCGATCAGTTCATAGTCGAGCGATGCGTATCCCTTTGAGCAGGACTTCAGCCGGTCAAAGAAATCAAAGATGATTTCCGACAGCGGCAGTTCATATGTCAGCATATTCCGGCCGGCATCGATTACCTGCATTTCCTTATAGATACCGCGCTTGTTCTGGCAGAGATCCATGACAGCCCCGATATATGTATCCGGCACCATCAATTCCGCCTTGACATACGGCTCTTCCACCCGCAGGATCCGGGAGGCTTCCGGCATCCTTGCCGGGTTGTCGATTTCAATCATCGTACCGTCCGTCAGATAGACGTGGTAGATGACCGAAGGCGCGGTGGCGATCAGGTCCAGGTTGTATTCCCGCTCCAGCCGTTCCTGCACCACATCCATGTGCAGCAGTCCCAGGAATCCGCAGCGGAAACCGAAGCCCAGGGCCTGCGAAGTTTCCGGCTCATACTGCAGCGAGGCGTCATTCAGCTGCAGCTTGTCCAGCGCTTCGTGCAGGTCTTCATACCGTTTCGCGTCCGAGGGATACAGACCGCAGTAGACCATCGGATTCAGCTTCCGGTAGCCTTCCAGCGGGGCCCCGGCGGGTCTGGCGGCCAGGGTGACCGTGTCGCCCACCTGCACATCCCGGATGGACTTGATCGAGGCCGCGAACCAGCCGACATCCCCGCAGCCCAGGGTCTGCACGGGAACTTCCTTCGGGTTGCGGATACCGGCTTCGGTGATTTCATATTCAGCCCCGGTGGCCATGAAGCGGATCCGGTCACCGACATGGATTTCCCCCTGCCGGATCCGGACCAGGGCAATGACCCCGCGGTACGGATCATAAAACGAGTCAAACACAAGCGCCTGCAGCGGGGCTTCGGGATCACCTGAAGGTGCAGGGATATCGGTCACGATCTTTTCCAGAACCTGCTCCACATTGAGGCCGGTCCGGGCCGAGATCAGCGGTGCGCCGGTGCAGTCCAGGCCGATGATATTCTCGATTTCCGCCTTAACCACATCCGGCTGGGCGTTGTTCATGTCAATCTTGTTGATGACGGGGATGATTTCCAGGTCATTGTCCAGGGCCAGGTAGGTATTGGCCAGGGTCTGCGCCTGTACCCCCTGGGTCGCATCCACGACCAGAACAGCCCCTTCACAGGCCGCCAGGGACCGCGATACTTCATAGGCAAAGTCCACATGGCCGGGGGTATCAATCAGATTGAAAAGATAGTCCTTCCCATCCCTGGCATGGTAGCTGAGCTGGACGGCATTCAGCTTGATCGTAATGCCCCGTTCCCGCTCGAGGTCCATGTCATCCAGCAGCTGGGCTTTCATATCCCGCTGCTGGACGGTATCAGTCATCTCGAGAATCCGGTCAGCCAGGGTCGACTTGCCATGATCAATATGCGCTATGATACAAAAATTTCTGATATTCTTCTGATCCATTTTTACTCCAGTTACTCAAATCGGTGTCCGGTAAGGGCCCGTCCGGCCCCGTTGGCAAAGGCATCGGCATTCATCCGGTTTCTGCCTTCCGGCTGCAGTTCAAGCACCCGCAGCACCCCGCCCCGGCAGGCTACCCGCATGGCGTGATCCGCAAAGCCGAGCACCGTGCCCGGTTCAGCTTCCGTAAGCGTGTCTTCCCGGCGGACCTTGTGGAATTTGATCCGCTTGCCGTCGATGACGCCATAGCTGACCGGCCAGTCGATCAGTGCCCGGATATGATTGTACAGTTCCGGCATTTCCTCTTCCCGGAAGGAAATCTTTTCTTCTTCCCGGGCAATGTTGCGGGCAATGACAACCCCGCTTTCATCCTGTTCCTCTCCCGGCAGCTTTCCATCCAGATACAGCGGCAGAGATTCCTTCACCAGGCGGCAGGCAGCTTCCTGCAGGCGCAGGTTCAGCTCCGCCATCGTTTCATCCGGGCCGATCGGCAGGACGGTTCTGGCGTAAACACGGCCGGCGTCCATGGCTTTGACCATCTGCATGAGGCAGACCCCTGTTTCTTCATCCCCGGCCCAGACCGCGTGGTGCATCGGAGCCCCGCCGCGGTACTTTGGCAGCAGGCTCGGATGGACATTGACGCAGCCGTGGACAGGATAATTCAATATGCTTTCCGGCACCATCTGCCCATAGGCACAGGTCACGACCAGTTCCGGCTCATATGCCAGCACCTGATCGGTTTCCAGCCGCAGCTTTTCCGGCGCCAGCAGCGGGATCCCCTTTTCGGCGCAGTAAGCGGCTACCGGGGTCGGCACGATTTTGTTCTTCCGGCCGGAGGGACGGTTTGGCTGTGAAACAGCCGCAGCGATCTGATACCCTTCCTCATACAGTGTTTTCAGGATCGCAGCAGCGAAATCGGATGTTCCGAAAAAGACTGTCCTGATGTTTTTCATGCGAAACCCTCCCATTTTGCCTGTCTATTATACCGTATCTTCATTGCATTTTGAGTATCCCTTTGTTATAATTCCTATCGGCTGATCCGTAGAGGAGGTGTACTCATGGCAAACATTAAGTCTCAGAAAAAGCGTGCCTGGACCAATCAGAAGAGACAGCTGAGAAATGCTGGTCAGAAAACTGAAATCAAGACTGCTATCAAGAAGGTTCTGGCAGCCGTCGAAGCAAAGGATGCAGAAGCTGCTGTCAAGGCATATAACGAGGCGAACCATGTACTGGACAAGGGCGTTTCCAAGCATATCAAATCCAAGAACTATGCTGCCCGCCAGAAGTCCAGACTGGCTAAGGCTGTTAACGGCATTAAGTAAATAAAAGCGCTCAACAAGGTGAGCGTTTTTATTTTGCGTATTTTTCCCAGAGCATCCGGCGGTTCTGCAGATCCTGCTGGATGTCATCATCACGGCCCCGCTTTGCCATGATCGCTGTCAGCTTGTCGGCCTGGCGGCGGGCATACGGTCTCAGCATGTCTTTTTTTTCTGCTGTCAGCACCGGGCCGCACAGCAGTTGTTCTTCGCTGTATTCCGCCGGGACAGCCGTATCGATATCAAGAATGACATAGTCATGCCCGTGTTCCCGCACCAGCATTTCATCCCGGACAGACATGCCGTTTTCCATAACCCAGCGGCGCATCTGCGGGACATCGTCGTTGACCTGCACCAGCAGCTGGCGCAGATCCTTCAGCCGCGGCCGTGCCCGGGTCAGGATATCCATGGCAGTCCGGACCCCCATGCCGGCAATCACCGCGCAGTCGCAGTCAGCCGGAACATGGTCGAAGCCATCGGACAGGATGACCGGGATCTGTTCGCTGAAGCCGCAGGCCGCGATGTTTTTGCGGGCCGTATCAAGCGGTCCCCTTGCCACGTCACAGGCATAGGCTTTCTCCGCTTTGCCCTGCTGCAGCAGCCAGAGCGGAAGCTGGGCATGATCCGTGCCGATATCGGCCACAATCATGCCCGTCCTGATCATTTCCGCAATGGTCAGTATCCGCTGATTCATTATTTGTCGAAGAAATCCTTCAGACGCTTGGAGCGGGTCGGATGCTTCAGCTTGCGCAGGGCCTTCGCTTCAATCTGCCGGATTCTCTCTCTGGTAACATTGAATTCCTTGCCCACTTCCTCCAGGGTCCTGGTCCGGCCGTCATACAGCCCGAACCGCAGGCGCAGGACTTTCTCTTCCCGTTCGGTCAGCCCGCTCAGGACGTTGTTGATCTCGTCCTTCAGCAGCTGGTTGTTGGCATACTGGTCCGGACTCATCGCGTCCTTGTCTTCGATGAAGTCGCCCAGATGGGAGTCATCCTCCTCACCGATCGGGGTTTCCAGGGATACCGGTTCGAGGGCAATCTTCTGGATTTCCCGGACTTTCTCCGGGGATATATTGTCCATGCGGGCAGAAATCTCCTCGGCAGTCGGATCACGGCCGAGTTCCTGCACCAGCTGCCGCTGCACGCGGGTCAGCTTGTTGATTGTTTCCACCATATGGACCGGGATCCGGATGGTCCTGGCCTGGTCGGCAATTGCCCTGGTAATCGCCTGGCGGATCCACCAGGTGGCATAGGTACTGAATTTGAAACCTTTCGTATAGTCAAACTTCTCTACGGCCTTGACAAGTCCCATATTGCCTTCCTGAATCAGGTCCAGGAACAGCATGCCGCGGCCGACATATTTTTTCGCAATGGAAACAACCAGGCGCAGGTTGCTGGAGATCAGGATATTCTTGGCCTCCATGTCGCCCTGCTCGATCCGCTTGGCGATTTCCGGTTCATCTTCCGGCTTCAGCAGCGGGACACGGCCGATTTCCTTGAGGTACATCTTGACCGGGTCATTGAGCTGCACCCCGGAGCCCTTCCCGCCGTAAGCGCTGGATTCGGAGATGACAGCAAGATCAATGATGTCTGTCTCGCCTTCCTCTTCGTCACTCTCCTCGGCATCGAGAAGATCCATTTCCTCTTCTTCGAGCTCTTCGATGTCTTCATCTTCGGATACCTTGATGTTTTCGGCAGCGAACCAGTCCCACAGGGCATCCATTTCGTCATCCGGCAGGTCCAGGTGTTCCAGTGAAGCCAGGATATCTTTCTGATATATGGCCCCGTCCGCACCAAAGACATGGCGGTATTCTTCCTTCAGTTCGTCCAGGGTCTTGTATACCTTGGTTCTGCCTTCCATTCGGAAGACTTCAATGTCTGTCTTCTTATGGGCTTCACCATGGTATTCCGCTTCCGCCGGTTCTGTTTCCGGCACCGGGACAGCACCTTCTTCTGTTTTCTCCGGTTCTGAAACAGGTGTTTCCGCGGCCGTTTCCGCTGCGGCGTCCATCAGCGGGACCACCGGTTCCGGCACGTCCGTTTCCTCTGCGGGTTCCACGAGCAGGTCCTGCCGCAGAAGCTTCTCCATCATGGCGTTATGCACGTCCATTTCCAGCTTCTGGTCACGGCGGGCCCGGGTCGCCTTGCGCTGTGCCCGCAGCCGTTCCTTGGCACTGCCGGCAGCGCTCTTCTTTTCGGAGGCTGAAACGGCTTCCTTAACCTTTGCAGTCTCGCTGTTTACCGTCTCAGTTGCTTTCGGTGCTGTTTTCTTCATCGATATACCCCCTTAACTCAATCAGGCATTCCTGATATTCCTTCAGCAGAACATCTCTGCTGGCTGTGTTCATCGGCTGCTGCAGCTGCCGCCGGAAAGCCTCTGCCTGGGCTTCCTTGATACTGATGCGGATTTTGCGTACAGCGCCGTCAAATACTTTTTCATCATACGGCAGTTCATATGCCCAGCCAGTTGCCAGCCGGGACAGCAGACGGCGGATTTCCTCGTTTTCCGCCTTGTCCATCAGTGCGGCAGGTTCGGTATGGCCGAGCCGCCGCTGCTGGTCGATTATCATCATGGCCGCGGTGTTGCGCCGCGGATCGGTCAGATAGCCGAGTTTTTCCTCAAACCGGGCTGCCGCCTCCGGATGCGCCATCATCTGGGCCAGGATCAGTTCTTCCGCTTCCTCGGCCCCGTCCCTTGCCCGGGCCGCAGCCGGCCGCGGACGAACCGGTTTCGGTGCTTCCTTTTTCTGGTATTCCAGCCGGAAACCGCTGATTTCCCCGACAACCTCGGTGAAGTGCTGCCGGTCCAGTTCATCGGTCAGCGTGTCGATCTCAGCCTGGGCTTTGCGGACAAATTCCCGCCGTTCCTGATAGTTGTCAAAATTAGTCTGCTTTTTCAGATACTCGATGGCAAATTCCATCCAGGTCAGTTTCTGTTTCTGCAGCTGCTGCAGTCCTTCCGGGCCTTCCTTCCGCAGGATCTCATCGGGATCCATGCCGGTATCATTGCGGATCACGGAGATCCGGCAGCCGGCCGCCATCGCCATCTTGGCAGCCCGCCAGGTGGCATTCTGGCCGGCCTGGTCGCCGTCATAGCAGAAAACCAGTTCCGCCGCCGAGCTCTTCAGCAGGCGGATCTGCTGTTCAGTGCAGGAAGTGCCGAGCGTGCAGACACAGTTTTCAATGCCGGCCCGCCAGAACGCGATCACATCGGTGACACCTTCACAGATGATCATCTGCCCTTCCCGGCGTGCGGGACCGCGGGCCCGGTGGTAGTTGTACACAAGATCTCCCTTGCGGAAGAGTTCCGTGTCGTTCGTATTGATATATTTGGACGGGTTGTTCCGGTCGATTGTCCGGGCCGAGAATCCGATCGGATGGCCCTGCGGATCATGGACCGGGAAGGTTATCCGGTCACTGAAGACATCATGCAGGCCGCCCGGCGATGTCCGGACAACATTGACACTGACCAGGTCACTGTCGCTGTAGCCCTTGGCATGCAGGAAACGGTACAGCTGGTCCCGGTCCGGCAGCCAGCCGATCTGGAACTGTTCCCGGGTTTTCTGGTCCAGCCCGCGCTGTTCCAGATAATCACGGTATTGTTTCCCCTCTTCCGTGTTCATCTGATACATGGAATAGCGGATGGTTTCATCCAGAATCCGGTACAGGGTTTCCCGGTGCGGGTCTTCCGGCTTTTTCTGTGCTGCCGGATCCACCGACAGCGGATAGCCAACCAGTCTGGCCACTTCGGCAACGGCTTCGGGAAATGAAACCTTCTCGAAATTCTGTACAAATGTGAAGACGTTCCCGCCCGCGCCGCACACAAAACACTTGTAAATCTGCCGGTCAGGCGATATGGACATGGACGGGGAATGGTCATCATGAAACGGACAAAGGGCAACATAGGATTTGCCCTTTTTATTCACCGGTAAATAGTGGCCGATGACCTCGACGATATCTGCCCGGTTTCGTACCGCAGTGATTTCTTCATCGCTGATTAATGCCATTCATTTCCTCTGCAAAACGGTTCAGAAACGGATTGCCTGATTGATCTTTGCGCGGACTTCCTCCACCGTCAGCCGTTCCTGCTGCATGGTGTCACGGTCACGGATGGTAACGGTGCCGTCCACGGTTGTCTGCTCATCGACTGTAATGCAGAACGGTGTGCCGATTTCATCCTGCCGGCGGTAACGCTTGCCGATTGAACCGGATTCATCGTATTCGCATTCGAAGTCGTAGGACAGATCCTTCCGGATTTCCTTTGCCAGGTCGCTGTATGTCTTGCGCAGCGGCAGGATGGCAGCCTTGACCGGGGCCAGAACCGGATGGAAGTGCATGACGATTCTGGTGTCGCCGCTGGCCAGTGTTTCTTCATCATATGCGTCCGTGAAGAACATGAAGAACAGACGCTCGACGCCGACTGCCGGTTCAACGCAGTACGGGACGTACTTCTCGTTGGTTACCGGGTCAAGGTATTCCAGGTTCTCACCGGAGAACTTCATGTGCTGTGACAGGTCATAGTCTGTCCGGTCGGCGATGCCCCAGAGCTCGCCCCAGCCCCACGGGAACTTGTATTCGATATCGGTTGTGCCCTTGGAATAGAAGCTGAGCTCTTCCGGCGTATGGTCACGGAAGCGCAGGTTTTCGGCATTGCCGCCCAGGCTCAGGATCCAGTCCATGCAGAACTGCCGCCAGTACGGGAACCAGTCATCATCCGTGCCCGGCTGGCAGAAGAATTCCATTTCCATCTGCTCGAACTCACGGGTGCGGAAAATGAAGTTGCCCGGGGTAATCTCATTCCGGAAGGACTTGCCGATCTGGCCGATGCCGAACGGCAGCTTCTTGCGGTAAGCGCGCTGGACGTTTTTGAAATCAACGAACATGCCCTGGGCTGTTTCCGGCCGCAGGTAGACCGTGCTCTTGGCGTCTTCCAGGGTGCCCATGAAAGTCTTGAACATCAGGTTGAACTTGCGGATCGGGGTAAAGTCATGCGCGCCGCAGTCCGGGCACGGGATATGGTGTTCCGTAATGAACTGTTCCATCTGTTCTTTGGACCAGCCTTCCGGATTCACTTCACCGTTGGTGAAATTGACGATCAGGTGATCGGCTCTGTGCCGTGTCTTGCACTGCTTGCAGTCCATCAGCGGATCCGAGAAGCCGGCCAGATGTCCGGAAGCTTCCCATACCCGCGGGTTCATCAGGATCGCCGCCTGGATCTCAACGTTGTTCGGGTCTTCCTGGATGAACTTCTTCTGCCAGGCCCGCTTGATGTGATCCTTCAGCATGACACCGTAAGGACCGAAATCCCATGTATTGCTCAGGCCGCCGTAGATTTCCGAGCCCTGGAACACAAAGCCGGTCTTCTTCGCATGTGAGACGATTGTATCAAATGTCTTTTCCATAAAAATCAGTCCTCCGTTGTCTAATTAATAGTGAAACGCTAGCAGTATAGCATTTTTTCAGCACTCATTCAATGGCATTCAGGCGCTGATAGAACGCAAACGAGCGGATTTCGAGTCCGGCATGCCGGCGCAGGATATCAACCAGCACAGCCGCATCTTCCCCGGCATTTTCAATCAGTCCGTCAAGCCTGCCGATCTGGTCCAGGGAAGCCTTGTTCAGCAGCCGGAACTGCCGCAGGCGGGCCACGCTCTGCCGGGGCACGTTCAGCTCAGACGCATGGGCCGCACACACAAAACCGCCGGCCTCCGCACTGATGCCCACCACGTGTACATCCCCGCACACCGCACAGCCGTCCGCCGCCGGGGCCAGGCCGGCTTCCTGCAGCATATCGCTGATATACACGGCCAGCAGCACATCCGGATCCGTTCCCCCGTTCAGCAGTTCCAGGGCCTGGTCCGTTTCCTTGAAGTACCGGGCCGCGGTTCCGGCATCCAGGCTGTCATAGGCCAGCAGGTCGCACACTTCGCACACCACCGCAGCCGCGGCGGAAAGCACCAGGTCTTCGTGCAGGTGCCGGTACAGCCTGACCGTGCGGGCATTCTGCAGGCGGAAAATTGTCCGCCCGTCTTTGTAATCAAACAGGAATTCGATCCGGGCATACGGCATCAGGCTGGCCGCGTTTTTGCTGGTCAGCTTCCTGGCCCCGTGGGCCACAAGCGAGATCTTGCCGTAAGCTTCCGTCATCACAGTCAAAAGAACCGCGTTTTCGCGGTAATCTGTCTGTTTCAGAATCAGTCCTTCAATGCGGTCACTCATCGATATTCCCGTAGCCGTATTCCGTAATGCGGTGATCCCGGTCACGCCATTCTTCTTCCACCCGGACATACAGGTCCAGGGCTACCGGCGCGCCGAGCAGCTTTTCCAGTTCCTTTTCGGACTGGCTGATGATCCTCCCGATCATCTTGCCCTGCCGGCCGATGACGATGGCCTTCTGCCCCTGCTTCTCCACCATGACCAGGGCCCGCACCTCATAGTGGTCTTCCGCAAAGCGGCTGTCCTCTACCAGGACGGCGGTGGCATGCGGCACTTCTTCCTCCGTGCAGTACAGGATCTTTTCCCGGATCAGCTCGGCCATGCGGAAGTTCAGCGGTTCGGCATTGGTCACATCCTGCGGGTACATCGCTTCCCCTTCCGGCAGGTATTTCAGGGTTGTTTTGATCAGGTCCTCAAAGTCTCCCTGCTTCGCGGCGGAAACCGGGAAGAACTCGGCAAAATCATAGCGTTTCTGCCATGAGGAAAGCACCTTCAGCACCTTCTCCCGCGGCATCAGGTCGATTTTGTTCAGCAGCAGGAAAACCGGCACATCCAGCTGGCGGATCATGCGCAGGACATATTCATCCCCGGAGGAAAACGGCACACTGCCGTCCACCACCAGGTATACGACATCTACCCCCTGGATGACATTGCTGGCCTGCTTGTTCATGCGCGTTTCCAGCCGGTGTCCGGGCTTGTGGATACCCGGGGTATCGGTAAAGATAATCTGGGCATCTTCCAGATTGAGGATGCCGCGGATCTCACTGCGGGTGGTCTGCGGCTTGGGCGAAACAATCGCCAGTTTTTCCTGCAGCAGGGCATTGAGGAGCGTGCTTTTGCCGGCATTCGGGCGGCCGGCCAGGGCGACAAAGCCCGACTTCATCGGATCACGTCCTCCATGGTAAACTGCATCGGCAGAAGTTCCGTCATGTTCGTGGTCATTTCATCATGCCCGTTGCTCAGGTAGATCGGTGTATCAGCCTTCAGCAGTTCGCTCAGCACCTGCCGGCAGATCCCGCACGGGGCCGCGATCCGCTCACCGTCACTGACGATGGCCAGGGCCTCGATCGTATCCTTCCGGTAGCCTCTGGAGTAAGCCGCAAACACGGCGCTGCGCTCCGCACAGTTGGTTGCCCCGTATGAGGCGTTTTCGATATTGGCGCCCCAGAAGACCGTGCCGTCAGTTGTCAGAACAGCCGCCCCGACATGGTATTTTGAATAAGGCGCATAGGCGTTTTCCATTGCCTTGAACGCTTCCGCAATCAGTTCTTCCTTTGTCATTGTATTCCTCCCAGATGCCGGATCAGGATCATGCCGGCTGTGATCAGGGCTGTCAGGGACGCCGCCAGCACACCGCCGGCCGCCAGGTCCTTGATCACCCGGATTCTTTCATCATATTCTTCCGTAATCAGGTTGCAGGTCTTTTCCACGGCAGTATTGAAAATCTCTGCCGTCAGCACCAGGCCGATGCAGATAACCACGGCCAGCCACTCCGTCCGGTCCAGCCTGAGCACGACTGCGGCTGCCATGGCCAGCAGGGCCAGGACGCACTGCGTCCGGAACGACGGGTCCCGCAGGGCCAGGCCCAGGCCATGAAAGGCCGGCCCGAATTTCTTCTTCATGCCCGGCTTACCAGCGGATCGAGAATCTTTTCCTGCAGGCTGAACATTTCCTTCTCCTCTTCCGCCGTCATATGATCATAACCCAGGCAGTGCAGCAGGCCATGGGTAAAAAGGAAACCGAATTCCCGCGCTTCACTGTGCCCGTATTCACGGGCCTGGCGGCGGGCATAGTCGATATTGATAAACAGATCCCCGAGATCTTTTGTTTCTTCCTCGATCAGCGGCATATCATCGTCCTGGACGGCGAAACTGATCACATCGGTCGGCCGGTCAATGCCGCGGTAATCCCGGTTAATAATATGGATCGTACGCGAGCGCACAAAAGTAACGGATATCTCCAGGTCCCGGTCAAGTCCGAGAACCGTTTCCGCCGATGACGCAATGGCTTCAAACAGCGGCCGGTACGTCTCCGCCGGCTGATTGGTGCGGTTGATAAAGGTAATGATCATGTCAGGCCTGTCTCTCGTAACGCTCAATGATCTTCTGCACGAGCGGATGGCGGACCACGTCGTCACTGCTCAGATGGATGATGCGGATTTCCTCAACATCATTCAGGATCCGGGCAGCGTTGATCAGGCCGCTTTCCGTGCCGCTGCGCAGGTCAATCTGCGTGATGTCACCGGTAATGACCATGCGGCTGCGGAAACCGAGCCGGGTCAGGAACATCTTCATCTGGGCCGGGGTCGTGTTCTGCGCTTCATCAAGGATGACAAACGAATCATCCAGGGTGCGGCCGCGCATGTAGGCGAGCGGGGCAATTTCAATCGTGCCCTTCTCGATCAGCTTTTCCGTCTGTTCCACCCCGAGCATGTCATGCAGGGCATCATAGAGCGGCGTCAGGTACGGGTCCACCTTTTCCTTGAGGTCACCGGGCAGAAACCCGAGACTCTCACCGGCTTCCACGGCCGGACGGGTCAGCACGATCCGTTTGATATCCCCGCGCTTCAGGGCCGAAACGGCTTCAATGACCGCCAGGAATGTTTTGCCGGTGCCGGCCGGGCCGATTGCGAAGACGACCGCATGGCTGTGCATGGCCTTGACAAAACTCATCTGCCCCTTGGTTTTCGGGGCAATAGCCTTGCCGGTCAGCGTCCGGCCGATCACCATGCCGGACAGTTCATCAAAGCGGATATTCTCATTCCGGGCCACCAGCCGGCAGGCATAGATGACATCCTGTTCGGACACCGGCTGATTCTTCCGGGCCACTTCATAAAGGGCCATCAGGACTTCCTGGATCTGCTTGGCCTCACTCTCCGAGCAGTCCTTGATGGTAAATGTATTGTCGCGGAACACAATCTCCTTGCCGAAGCACTCCGAAAGCACTTCGAGATTGCGGTCATCGGTTCCGATCAGGCTCATTGCCTGGGTGCTGTTCATATCTTCCAGAATGACTGTTCTGTCCAAAACGAAATCCCCCCTCCGTTTCTTTCATTATTGTAAAGCACAATTCATCATGAGGCAAAAAAAGAAGCTTTTCAGCTTCTTATTTACCCCGTCTTCTGGCCTTGCGCGCAGCTTCACTCTTCAGCTTTCTCTTGACGCCCGGCTTCACATAGTACTCTCTCTTGCGAGCCTCAGCAAGGGTTCCGTTGCGTGATACCTGACGCTTGAAACGACGCAGCGCATCATCCAGATTTTCGTTTTCCTTCAGGACAACTCTTGGCATTTTATTCCCCCCTTCCTGATCAAAGCAGTACTATAGTACCAAAACTGATTTGAAAAAGCAATTGCTCAGGAAAGATTTTTGCCTTC
>JAFOIT010000066.1 GCA_017420585.1 Solobacterium sp. | reverse complement strand
GCGAACACCTCTGTCCGCACTTCCCGGAAATCGAGATGATCCGGGATGATGAGATCCGCCATGGCGATGAACTGCTCGCCATGCTGAAACAGTAATCCCTGAAAACAGGCGCAATGCCTGTTTTTTTATAACATTTTGTAATTACCCCATAAAAAGTCACGTTTTCCCCCGTTATATGCAGGCATGTTATAATAACTGCAGGTTTCTTCCGGTTCATGACCATTTTTATACACTGTCTGCTGTCCGCAGATCCGTTTTGAGTTCATCCGGAAGAGAGGAATAACGATGGAAAACAGAAAACTGCCACAATACATGCGCATTGCGGCCATGATCGCTGCTGAAATTGCCCGCGGTGACCTTCCGGAAGGGAAGCGCCTGCCCGGGATGTCAGTGCTCTCCTCATCGTTCGGGGTTTCACCGGAGACGATCAGGAAGGCGCTCAGCCTGCTGGCCGACATGCATATCGTCCAGATCCGTGAAAGCCGGGGCACTTATGTGCTTTCCGCTGACCAGGCCCACGATTATCTGCAGACCATCCAGATCCGGCAGAACCAGATGTCACTGAGCAACCGGCTCGGGGAACTGTACCGGCAGTATACCGAACTTGGCCGTGAGATGGTCGAGATCAGCTCCCAGCTTGTCGCCGCCAGCGCTTCCCCGCTCCCCGGCGACCAGGCCCTGCCGAATTATGAAGTCCGGGTCCCGGATGATTCCGACAAGATCGGCATGACCATCGGCGAACTGCGCTTCTGGCAGTGCACCGGCGCGACGATTGTGGCCATCAAGCGCGGGCAGGACGTCATGGTTTCCCCCGGTCCCTACACCGATCTGCACGCCAACGATATCCTTGTCTATGTCGGTTCACCGGCCTGCAAGGAAGCCGTGGAACTCCTGCTGTCACCGGGCAAGTCCGAATCCCTCTACAACATCCAGGAACAGATCTTTGCGGCCCTCCATGCCCGGGAACTGTATATCATTGCGGAAGCGCTGGGCGCCAAGCTCGGGGATCTGTCTGATTTCTCCCCGATGACCCACGGCATGACCAACCGCTCTTTCCTGTTTACCTGCAAAGGCGAAAAATATATTCTGCGGATTCCCGGCGAAGGCACCGAGAATCTGATCAACCGCCGGCAGGAAGCCGAAGTCTATGAGGTCATCCGCGGCACCGGCCTCTGTGATGATGTTGTGTACATGAACCCGGAAAACGGCCTGAAAGTCACCCGCTTCCTGAACAATGTCCGCAACTGTGACCCGTACCGGGAAGAAGATGTCAGGGCAGCCATCAGCCTGCTGCGGCGCTTCCACGAAATGGATCTGAAAGTCGGCCATGAATTCCGCATCCTGGATCATATCAATTACTATGAATCCCTGTGCGGTCAGCCTTCCTGTTATCCCGATTATGCAAAGACCAAGGAAAAAGTGCGGCAGCTGCATGACTTTGTCATGGCCCGGCGGAACCATCTGTGCCTGACCCACATCGATGCCGTACCGGACAACTTCCTGTTCTATTCGCACAAGGGCGAAGCGGGCCTGCAGCTGACCGACTGGGAATATGCCGGCATGCAGGACCCCCATGTGGACATTGCCATGTTCTGCATCTACAGCGAGTATGACCGGACCCGGATCGACCGGGTGATCGATCTGTACTTCAACGGACAGTGCCCGCCGGAAACCAGGGTCAAGATCTACTGCTACATTGCGGCCTGCGGCCTGCTCTGGAGCAACTGGTGTGAATACAAGCGCATGCTCGGGGTGGAATTCGGCGATTATGCCCAGGCCCAGTATGACTATGCCCGGACCTACAGCGACATCGCTTTAAGGGAAATCAGCCGGCTGGGACAGGTCTGATAAAAAGTACGGGCGGATCATGTGATCCGCCCTTTTTTCATTCAGTTATTTTCCGGAGTTTTATCCGGCAGCGCAGCATCCCCGTACCGGCCGCCGCGCACCACGACAGGCCCTCCGCATAGGCGATCACGGTCCAGCCAAGCGGGGCCTTCAGCAGATAGGACAGCATGATCCGCAGACCCAGCTGGAACATCATATTCCCTGCGGTAAAGCGCACATCACCGCAGCCCTGCAGGAAGCCATGGAACGCTTCCATCAGCGCGCAGACCGCATAGAACTGTCCCAGATGCCGGAAGAACGCCGCCCCCATCTCCCGGACCGGTGCCGAG
This sequence comes from Solobacterium sp., assembly GCA_017420585.1. Classification (GTDB taxonomy): domain Bacteria; phylum Bacillota_I; class Bacilli_A; order Erysipelotrichales; family Erysipelotrichaceae; genus Bulleidia. The sequence goes on along the minus strand of JAFOIT010000066.1, from coordinate 4,181 downwards.
ACGCCGAAGATGCCGATCAGCGGGTTGCCGAAGACCCGTACAAATACAGTCATGACCGCCGCAAAACACACGGACATGACCAGTCCGGCCCGGAACACACCGCGGGCTTTTTCCGGTTCTGCCGCTCCCATCTTCTGTGATACCTTGGCCGCAATTGCCGCCCCGAGGCTGCGCACCGGCGAAATCAGTATGGTATCCACCCGGTAGGCGGTGGAAATCGCGGCGATGACACTGACCCCGAAGCCGTTGCGGAACCCGGTCAGGATCACTTTCCCGGCCGAAGCAGCGCCGCCCTGCAGCATCAGCGGGAGGGCGTAGAACATCCCTTCCCGGAACAGTTCCCAATCTGTGCCTTCCTGCCGCAGACCTTTCAGCAGGAACGGTTCGTGCCGCAGCACATATGCCAGCAGGTACAGCGTCATGACACCCTGCGTCAGGAACGTCGCTGCCGCGGCCCCGCCGACCCCCATGCGCAGACCGGCCACAAACACCCAGTCCAGGACAATGTTGGCCAGCCCGGCCCAGATGACCGCCCGGAACGGTGCCCGGCTGTTGCCCATCGCCCGCAGGAGGGCCGCCAGGATATTGTATAAGCCGAGAAACACCAGCCCGCCATAGAGCCAGCGCAGGTACAGCACGGTGTCAGAAAGGATCTCAGCCGGCGTTTCCAGCAGCGTCATCAGCTTTCCGGCAAACAGGATGCCGGCCACGGCCAGGAGTACGCTGCAGGCTCCTGCCAGACGGACATACGTGACGGACAGCCGGTGCAGGCGCTCCCGGTTCCCGGCCCCATAGTATCTGGCTGCCAGAACGGTCAGTCCGGCAGATGCCCCCAGGATCAGGTCCAGCAAGAGGTTATAGCAGCTGTTTGTCGTCCCGATCGCAGCCAGGGCCTGCTCACCGGCAAAATTACCGACGATCAGCGCGTCGGCCCAACTGAACATCTGCTGAAAAACAGCTCCCAGGATCATCGGGATGCTGAAGCGCAGCAGTTCCATGGCTGTACCGGCGTATGTTTCCCTGTTCATAATGCTGTCATTATAAACCTTTCAGATGATTTATCAGAAACTTTATGATGTTCTCAATTGTAAAATACGCTATGATTAATGATATGCTGATGCAATTCGGCAGAACAGGAGACAGAATATGAAACCAATCGGAAGTTCCGACAAAATGCAGCTGATCCGCAGTGATATCCGCGGCCGTGTCTACGAAAAATCCCTGGAGATGATCAAACAGGGCATCCATATTACCAGACTGAATACCGGCAATCCGGCCACCTTCGGCTTCGGCATGCCTGACAGCGTCAGAAACGCCCTGCTGAACAACGCCGACAAGGCCGTCGCATACTGTGATCCCCGCGGCATGGATGATGCCCGCCAGGCCATCATTGCCTACCATGAATCCCGCGGTATCCAGGGCCTGACCGAAGACGATGTATACATCGGCAACGGCATCAGCGAACTGGCTTCGATGATCTGCACCTGCATCCTGTCAGCCGGTGATGAAATGCTGATCCCGCTGCCGTATTACAGCCTCTGGACCAACGCGGTCTACCTGGCCATGGCCAAACCGGTATTCTATCACTGCGATGAAAAGAACGGCTGGGTGCCGGATGTGGAAGACATGGAGAAGAAGCTCACACCGAAGACCAAGGCTGTGCTGCTGATCAACCCGAACAATCCGACCGGCCAGGTCTATCCGCCGGCCGCGGTGCAGAAAGTCGTCGATTTCGCGAGAAAGCATGAACTGCTGATCATCTCCGACGAAATCTATGACCGTCTGATTTTTGACAATGCCCCGTTTGAATCCACGGCCAAGCTGGCCCCGGACCTCCCGGTCATTACAACCAACGGCCTGTCCAAGTCACACATTATCTGCGGCTTCCGCTGCGGCTGGGCAGTGATCAGCGGCCCGCGTGACCTGACTGCCGAACTCAACCGCAACATGTTCAAGCTGGCGGCGATGCGGCTGTGCGGCAATGCCCTGACCCAGCTGGTCATCCCGGCGGCGATGAACGATCCGGAGAGCACCATCGAAATGATTTCCCCGGGCGGCCGCCTCTATGAACAGCGCAAGGCAGCCATTGAGGAACTGGACAAACTGCAGGCGGAAGGCCTGATCGAATACAATGCCCCGATGGCGGCGTTCTACCTGTTCCCGAAGGTTTCCGACCGCATCAAGGTCAAGGATGATATCCAGCTCGCCTTCGACCTGCTCGAAAGCAAGCATATCCTGATTGTCAACGGCACCGGCTTCGGCTGGCCGGATCCGGATCACTTCCGGATGATTCTCCTGCCGGAACCGGATGAACTCCGCAAGTCCATCCGTGATATCGGTGACTTCCTGCGGGATTACAGCCAGGAATAATTACCCGGGTAATAACAGCAAAACGGGAGTGATCCCGTTTTCTTTTCCCTGTACCGGCCATGTCCTGCCGGATTGCGATATAATGGGTCTGATCATGGATATTCTATACTTATTGATTCCTCTGGCGCCGATTATCGTCAGTATTGTCTGCGCAATCAAAAAGAAAGGCAAAATCATCTCGCTGATCGCCACTTTATGCGGGGTCCTGCCGGCCATGTTTTTCCTGATGATCAACAGCGGCTACGGCATCGGCTTCGGCAACCCGTGGATCGGGGTGGACTGGACCTATACGCTGGTCCTGTCAGCGTATATCATTTTCGTGCTGTTTCTCCATATCCGGGTACCCGCGGCCGGCGCCGCCAGAGTGATATCCCGGATCGTGACCGCTTTGATCATTATCTGCCTCGTGCTGATTATCGGCGGCCAGATTACCGAAACCATCGATCATCTGCACTGACACCACGGAGGTTATGCCATGGCAAGATATGATATTGAAAACGTAACATGCCCGTCCTGCGGCAGAGTCTTCCCGGTCAAGGTCTATGACCGGATCGACGTCAGGCGGGATCCGAAGCTGAAGAAGAAGGTCATCCACGGCACCATGTTCGCGGAACACTGCCCGTACTGCGGCGAGAAGATCCGCATGGTTTATGACGCAATGTACGCCGATCCGACCTACCGCATCACCATTGCCCTGGCGGCCACGGATGATTTCTACAAACAGGCCGTCAAGGAGATGGAAAAGGAAAACGCCCTGCGCAATGCGAAGGACAATATTGTCCGGGATTATCTCAACGATGCCACCCTGCGGATTGTCCGCGATGACATGAAACTGGCGGAAAAGGTGCTGATCTTCGACAATGACCTGGATGACCGGGTGATCGAGCTGCTTCGGCTGGTGCATCTGACCAGCCAGCAGGCCACCAATCCGGAAGTCACGGACATGCTGTTCAATATCGGCCAGACCAGAGACGGTCATACCCAGATGTGCTTCCTGCCCCTGATCGGCCGGGATATCGTCAATACCCCGATTGTCCTGTCCAACCTGAACTACAGCCGGACTGCCGACAAATACTACCACGCGCTGGAAAACTATAAAGAGAGCGATCTGGAAGTCAACCGGGAGTGGGCCGAGAAATTCTTCGCCGCCATTGACGCTGCCGCGGAAAACACAGCTGAAGCAGAAACCAAAGAAGCCGCCGGATAACGGCAGCTTTTTTTCGTTTATTTCAGCAGTTCACTGCCCAGCCGGTACGCTTTTTCGCAGTCCAGCGGGAAGACTTCATCGTGACGCTTCTTTTTGTGCTCCGGATCAAACATGGTCCAGTTATACCGGCTGTAGTCCTTCACCTGCAGGGTGTCGGTGCTGGTCATGATTTCCGTCGGGCCGACAAAGGTATTCAGGGAACCCCTGTACCGTTCCAGCATGGCATCATAACCGGCCTGCGCATAATATTCTTCCGAGGCATTGCTGGTCATGATCATCAGCACCGGGATCAGGTGTTCATTCCGGTTTCTGACCTCACGCCGGTATGTCAGCGACTGGAAGATCAGCCGTTCGAACAGGGCCCGGAACATGGCGGTCACATCACCGAGATAATTCGGCGTGCCGATAATCAGCCCGTCGGCCTCCCGAATCGCGTCCAGCACCGGCTTCAGGCCGTCCCGGACAGCGCATCTGCCCAGATTCGGCTCCAGTTTGCAGGCAAAGCAGGAAATACACCCGGTGAACTTTTCCAGTTTATAAAGATCAAACCAGATGATTTCGGCACCGGCCGCAGCGGCACCGTCGGCTGCTTTTCTGACCAGCG
>JAFOIT010000065.1 GCA_017420585.1 Solobacterium sp. | reverse complement strand
GGGCGCTGCCGGGGCTGCCACATATGCGATCGAATTCCTGAAGAGCGATATCGACAATTCCAAAAAGCCGCACATGACCTTCAAGGAAATCCTGATCAAGGGCGGCATGAGACCTGAACTGAAGGAACTCTACGGCGAAGATCTCGACTGAGAAAACAGCCTGCTGAAATGAAGGGCCGGACCTGTTCCGGCCCTTTCTCTGTGCAAAGGGAATCCCTTTATCCGGCCGTATTACAACAGTGACTGATTGTAAAAAAATGATGCCCGGAAACATGACAGTGTGGAAATCCCCCCAGCGGCCATGGCAATATGCCCCAAAACCGCTCTAAACCGCCATTTTCAGACACTTTTGCATGAATTACCGAATGGACTTTTATGGATTTATATATATAATAATTGCGATACAGCGCAATAACGTATCACGGAGGGCAACATGGCTATTTGCAACATTCTTGACCTACAGCTCGACAGTCGTAAAAACGGAGAGGACTGCGAATTCAACGGATACCTCGAAGACTACATGGGGGTTGACCCGGAACTGGCTCCGGTTCTGCGGGAGGCCTTCGCCGAAATTCTTTCACAGGATGCAGATGTCAAAATCTGTGTCGGCCTGAAGAGCGAGATCAACAAAGATGCAATCAGCAACCAGATCATCCGCTATAAAGACATTTTCAAACTGAACGGAAAAGTGCTGACTTACCCATATATCCTGTACACAACAAAAGACGGTGAGGACAGAGCACTGCTGGTTGTGCCATACAGTACGTACAGTTTCATCTACGCAAAGGGTCTTTATTACTGCATGACCGAACCGGGCAGCCCGTTCATCGACTGCAAGAACGAAATCGTGGCAGTAACTTCCGACCGGGCCGACAAAATCGTCGGGGCCTACGCAAAGCTCTTCACAATGAAGGCAGGCGCCCTGCAGAGAAGCATCGATCATGATTTCTACCGGAACTATGACGAACTCAAGGACCTGGCTGTCAAGGCGGCCGGGGAACTGAAGGCGGAAGCGCCGGCGATCCTGTCAGCGCTGGAAGACAGGACCGCAGCCATCTACAGGTATGTTGTCAACTGGTTCCTGCTCAAGAAGGTTCTGTATGTCCAGTACATGGTCAACAAGAACATTCTCAACAGTGTTCATGAAGGCAATGTCAAGAAGCAGAGAAACCAGGCCAAGCTCAACGCTGATGATATTCTGTTCATGAGCTACAGCGAGATGTGGCGGACCACCGGACCGGAACCGGCAGAAGACTACCCGGAAGAGGCAGCGGAAGAAGTAACTGAGGAAACAGCTGAGTTCTGATTCAGGGTATTTATGACCGGCATGAACACACCTGTCTGAAACGGACGGGTGTTTTCTTTCCCTGCTTTTTTAAGAAGATTATTTAAAATAAAGTTGCGATTGATTTCCGAAGGGTTGAAACATGATATAATCAATTTCGCATGAAAGGGAGATATCAATGAGAAGAAGATCATCATTTGACGGATTATGGCTGCTGTTCCTGATTTTCTTCGTGTTTGGCACGGGAAGCATTTTCCCGTTGTTCCTCATTCTCGGACTGACGTCCTGGATGATGACGAAAGCAGTGCAGTCAAGCAGACAGCAGCAGGCAAACCGCCGCCGGACAACGTATAACCGCCGCCGGCCCCAGACCTCGGCAGATTATACCGCCAACAGCCAGTCCCGGGCGGACCTGGCCCGGATCAACGTTTATCTGCGGAAGTATTTCCGGACCCGGAAGCAGCTGGACATGCCGAACAATATCGACCTGGTCCTGCGTGAGGAAACCTACAAGTCACTGTACAGCCTGGATGTCTACCGGGACGGTTCCCGGATCGGGACCCTGGCAGAGTTCAGAAGCCGTTACGGCGACATCTATGACCAGATGTTTGACACCCTGCTCTCCATGGCCATCAACGACCAGACCGCCGCAAAGGGCGAAGTGGTCGATGCCGAAATCGTGGATAACAGGAAGAACGAAAAGAAACCGGATGCCAAGCCGGAGGAAAAGCGGGCTGCCTACTATGCCCGTGTGATCAATGATCTGAACGATGATATCCCGGATGAGGAGATTTCCAACGGTCTGTACGAAAGCAGCGCGCTGCTGAAGCAGATCGAGACGATGGAACAGAAATTCCCGGACAGCAAGGGCAAGCTGGACAAACTGTATCAGTATTACCTGCCGATCCAGGTACGGATTCTGAACCAGTACGCCAACCTGCAGAATGTCAGATCAGACCCCAACTATGAGGCAACCGTCAGCAATCTGAAGAAAACCATCGGTCTGGTCAACCAGGCCATGCAGCAGCTGATTGCCGATATGTCCGACAGTGATTTCATCAATCTGACAGCAGACATGTCCACTCTGGAAGCCGTTCTGCAGAAGGACGGCCTGGCCGGGGACGGGACAATGGCTGCCCATGCCATGGCCTCCATGGAAGAAGCCGGCAGTAAAAAGTAACAGGAGGGACCATGAACGACAGAAAACGGGAAGAAGAAAAAGAGCGCCTGATGCGCGAACTGATGAACCGGAACCGCAATACGGTTCTTTCCAAGGAAGGCAAGGATATTGTCCTGACAACCGGGAATGAAAAAACCGGCAAGGAAACCGAAGTGCCTTTCGGTACGGTCAATGCGTCCAAGGACCTGCTCAGCCGGGCTGATGATGCCCTGCTGTCCCTGCGCAAGGTTCTCGAGGGCAACCAGAAGGAACTCGAGCAGATGACCAGGGAAAGCGGCCTCAGCAACGCGGACATGGAGCGCTTCCAGCAGGAAATCGCCGATGACTACGGGATTTCCGTAGAGGAAGTGCAGACCCGCAAGCCGATGGATTCGGGCCGGGAATTCGCTGATATTCTGGAAGAAGTCAAGAGCCGGATCGTCGGCAACGATGAAGCGCTGGCCCAGCTGACCACATCCTTCCGGCGGCCATATGTCATGGGTGAGACCCCGGGCCGGGCGAAGAATGTCATCCTCGTGACCGGGCCCAAGGGCAGCGGCCGGCATGCCAGCATCGCCGCTGTAGCCCGCAGCATGTACGAGCGCCAGCTGTTCCTGAGCGATGAAGTCTATACCATCGACATGAGTCTCTATCAGAGCGGGGCCCAGGAAGCGATCTTCCTGCAGGATCTCTACAAGGATCTGCAGGGCAAGGGTTCGGTGATCTGCTTTGAAAACTTTGAAGTCGGTTTCCCGGCGTTCCTGCGCATGGTTGACTCGCTGGTCAATACCGGCAAGGTTACCCTGAGCAAGCGCTATGTCCTCAACAAGGGCGTGCTGGTGGAAAACCAGACCGGCCTGGTCAAGGACGCGGTGGACTCCCTGAGCGCGGAAGGCAAGTATCTTGTCTTCATCACCAGCAAGGGCACCTCGGCTGTCCAGAATGCCTTCGGCGCGGATTTCCTGTACCACGTGCTGGACATCGTGACCTTCAAGGCGCTGGATGCGGCTGCCGTGGAAGAAATGTGCGAAATCAAGCGCAATGAACTCGCGGCCCGGGCTGATGAAAAGCTGCAGTTGAAAGTCAGCATGGAACCGGCTGTCATGACCTGGATTGCCGAACACTTCGACAAGACAAACGGCTCCGATGCCATTGAGGAGATCTTCAATAACTTCTATATCGGCCTCAGCGAAGCCGTGCTGCGCCAGAATCTCTTCAGTGAGACGGAAGCGCTGATCACCGTGGAAAATGATATCCCGGTGGCCCACGTCAAGGAAGAGACTGTCAGCCTGGTCCGCTCCAAGACGAGCGCGGATGAAATCGAACAGATCAACAAGGAACTTGATGAGATCGTCGGCCTGAAGATGGTCAAGGATTACATCTATTCCCTGCAGAGCCATATCCAGATGCAGCAGATCCGCCGCCAGCAGGGCATGAAGGTATCCGATGT
>JAFOIT010000064.1 GCA_017420585.1 Solobacterium sp. | reverse complement strand
GGATCAGCCGGTCAGGAGGAGATCATATCCCTGCTGGACATGAGCTACAGCATGACCGCTTCAAAAGTCAGGAAAACAAGCAAGGAGAAAACGAATGAGAATTGAGCACGCGGCTCTCTTTGTCAACGATCTGGAAGCAGCCAGGGATTTCTTTGTCACTCACCTGGAAGGCAGGGCCAACGGGGGATATCACAATCCAAAGACAGGATTCCGTTCCTATTTCATCTCCTTCGCCGGCGGCGCCCGGCTGGAACTGATGACAAAGCCGGAACTGGCTGATATGGATAAGCTGCTGAACCGCACGGGATACGCGCATATAGCCTTTTCTGCCGGCAGCCGGGAAAAGGTGGATGAACTGACCGAAAAGCTGCGTTCCGCGGGATATGAGGTGATCAGCGGCCCCAGGGTCACCGGTGACGGGTACTACGAAAGCTGTATCCTTGCCTTTGAAGGCAATCAGATTGAGATAACGGAGTAAGCAAATGACGGTATACATCGACGCAGATGCTTGTCCGGTCACCCGGATCGCCGAAGGCATTGCCAAAAAGCACAGTCTCCCGGTCGTCCTGCTCTGCGACACCAATCACCAGCTGACCTCTGACTACAGCACTGTCAAAGTCATCGGTGCGGGAGCGGATGCCGTGGATCTTGCCCTCATCAACCTCTGCCGCCGCGGGGATATCGTCATCACGCAGGATTACGGCGTGGCAGCGTTGGCTTTGGGCAAAGGCGCAAAAGCGATCCACCAGAGCGGCATGTGGTATACGGATGAAAACATAGACAGGCTGCTGATGGAGCGGCACCTGGCCCGAAAAGCCAGGCAGAGCGGAAAGCACCACCTGAAAGGGCCGGCAAAACGCACTGAAGAAGATGACCGGCGTTTCGCGGAAAGCTTTGAACAACTGATCACACTGGCGGAGGAAGCATCAGAATGAGAATCGAAACTGAACGGCTGATTATTACAGAGTTTACAGCAGATATGGCGCAGGCTGTCCATGAAAATTCCCTGGATGAGGACAACCGGCGTTTTGTGCCGGATGAGGTGTTTGAAACGGTTGAGGACGCCCGGGAAGCCGTTGAATTCCTGATGTCCCGGTACAGCGGCACCGAGGGGCCGTTTACTTATCCTGTCCTGATCAAGGGCAGCGGGGAAAATATCGGCTATGTCCAGCTGGTTCCGCTGGAGGACGGCATCTGGGAGATTGGTTATCATATTGCGAAAAAGCACACCGGCAAAGGCTATGCATCCGAAGCCGTTCGTGCTTCCCTGCCGGTTATGGCTGATGACGTTGGGATCAATGAGATATACGGCGTCTGCCTCAGCGATAACGCGGCATCAAAACAGGTCCTGAAAAAATGCGGATTTGAACAGGTTTTTGAAGGAACCGGTGACTACCAGGGCGAAAAACGTAATATCTTCAAAGCAGTCTGGAAAAAAACGTAACCTGTTTACCGGAACAGAACCCGCTGCCGGATCAAGGAGGACATGGGAATGCTGAAAGTCTATTGCTACAGTCGCTGCACCACCTGCCAGAAAGCCCTGAAATGGCTGAAAGAGCACGGAATTGAGCACACGATCATTGACATCAAAGCGGATCATCCGGATGAAAAAACGCTCCGGGAATACTATACCGCGAGCGGTCTTCCGCTGAAGCGTTTCTTCAACACCAGCGGCATCCCCTACCGGGAAATGGAACTGTCAAAGAAGCTGCCGTCCATGAGCGAGGATGAGCAGCTGGCCCTCCTGGCGACCGACGGAATGCTGGTCAAACGGCCGTTGCTGGTTGGTGATTCCTTCGTTCTCACCGGTTTTAGAGAAGAAGAATGGAAGGACAAACTGGAGGTTGTCAAATGAAAGCCTTTGATGGAAAAACCGCAGTCATCACAGGCGGTGCCCATGGTATCGGCAAAGCCATCGCGTATGCGTTCGCCCGGGAAGGCGCCGCTGTTCATATCATTGACAGGCAGCCGGGAGACTGGTTTGTCGGCGATGTGTCAGACAGGGAAACCCTGGAACGGTTCGCCGCGTCTGTCATTGAGAAAAACAGCAGCATCGATTATCTTGTCAACAACGCCCTTCCCCTGATGAAAGGAATGGATGAATGCTCCTGGGAAGAGTTCTCCTATGCTTTGGCTGTAGGCGTCACCGCGCCATTCTATCTGACCAAACTGCTGATGAATCACTTTGCTCCGGGAGCGTCCGTCATCAACATCTCTTCTTCCCGCGACCGGATGAGCCAGCCGCAGACAGAAAGCTATACCGCAGCCAAGGGAGGTATTGCGGCACTGACTCATGCCATGGCCGTCAGCCTGGCCGGAAAGGCACGGGTAAACAGTATTTCTCCCGGCTGGATTGACACCACCGGCAGTACGATTGCCGGCGCGGATGCCCTGCAGCAGCCCGTAGGACGGGTCGGAAAACCTGAATATATCGCGGAAATGGTATTGTTTCTCTGTTCTGACAAAGCAGGCTTTATCGCCGGGGAAAACATCTGCGTTGACGGCGGCATGACCCGGCAGATGATCTACCACGGAGAGCACCATT
>JAFOIT010000063.1 GCA_017420585.1 Solobacterium sp. | reverse complement strand
TGATATCCGGCCGGGCGTATCACTGATATGCCCCGTCGTTGTACAGGCCGGACGTAACGACGGAGAAATGAAAGATCGGTTCATCCACCCGGTAAATATGGATGGCATGCGGCAGGTTCGGCGGTACGAAGATCAGGCAGGACCGGTCAATCCGGTGCGGTTCCCCGTCAAAATCCACCTGGACCTCCCCGTGCAGGTCGTTCGGATGTTCCGGGTCTGTGCCGAAGAAGCCGATGATCTCCGCGGCCGGATGGGAATGTTCGGCAAAAACCGGGTCCAGTTCCGGCACGGCTTTGTACCAGGAAGTATTCATCTGGAACGCGCCCGGCACGACGTTGTCGTCGATCCAGAGAATCCGTTTCGCAAACTTCTGATAGATCTCCCGGAACGCCGGGGACATCTCCGGTTCATGTTTCAGATCGGTGACGATCAGATGACTGTAACGATCACTCATGGCTTTATCCTCCGATTTCATTATATAGGCTGCGGCTGCGAATGGGCCGGAAGAAAATGAAACAATTTACAGAAATTTTCTGAAAGGAGATTGTTGACATCTTTTCAGAATTCAATTACATTATGATTACATTCAGTGACCGGAAGAGTAACCGATGCACGGCCATCAGCGAGCTGGAACAGAGTGCGAGTCCAGCGGGAACGGCAAAGGTGAAACGCATCCGCGAGAAGTCTTCCTGAACACGTATAGGGAAGAACGGGTCCCCCACGTTATGGGTAAAGAGTGGTCGGAGATGCCTGCATCTCCCGCAACTGGAGTGGTACCGCGATATATGTCATATATGTCGTCTCTGGATTATCATCGGAGACGGCATTTTTCGTTAAAGGAGGAGGTGAGGGAGTGAGCCGACGACGATACAATCAGACATCCGTTTCACTGCCAAACCAACTGATAGATAAAGGAGAAAGAAAATGAAAGCAATCAACAAGCTCATGAAGATCACAGCCGCTGCTGCCATGGCAGTTTCCCTCGCCGCATGTTCCTCCGGTTCAGGCTCCAGCACAGCCGCCCCGGAAGCGCCCAAGACCGAACTCGAACTGGTCGCGACCCTGGACCAGGCCATCCTCGGCCTGGCATCCGGCAAGTGTGACGCGGTTGCCCTGGACGGCACGACAGCCCAGAACTATGTCAACCAGTCCGACGGTGCCTTCGCCATGACCGGCATCAACTTCGACCTGGAAATGTACGGCCAGCATGAAGGCAATGTCGCCGCTGCCAAGAAGGGTGAAACCGACCTGATCAACGCCGTCAACGAATGCATCAAGACAGCGACAACCACCAAGGTTGACCCGAACTTCGCGCACACCTACTACACAACCTGGGTTGCCATCGCCAAGAAGCAGTCCGGTACAGAAGACGAAGAAGCTGAAGGCATCCTGGCTGACCTGGGTGTCCCGATCTTCACAGATATCGCCATTGATGACACATACAACTACCTGGTTGACACAACTGACCTCGTGAAGCCGGAGCTGGATCTCTCCAACCCGACCGGCAAGCTGGCGGAAATCCTGGAAAAGGGAGAACTGGTCATTGCGACATCCCCGGACTACCCGGCAGCGGAATTCATCACTGAAGACGGTGTTGTCTACGGCAACGAAATGATGCTCGCGAAGTACATCGCTGACTGCCTCGGCGTCAAGCTGGTCATCGAAACCATGGACTTCAACGCGGTCCTGACTGCAGTTGACACAGGCAAGGTTGACCTGGCGCTCTCCGGTTTCGGCTGGAAGGCTGACAGAGAAGAAGCGTTCGAACTGAGCACCGGCTACATCGGCGACAGCAGTGTTTCCTTCCACACCCTGATCGTTCCGGCAGACAAGGTTTCTGAATACAGCTCCCTCGAAGACTTCGTCGGCAAGCACATCATGGCCCAGGCAAACTCCCTGCAGCAGATGTACGTTGAAGACCAGATCATCGCCCTGGAGGGAGAATAATTTCCCATGGGTCTTGGACCGAGTATTATTGATGTCTTCCTGCAGTACTGGCCGATCTTCCTGAAAGGTGCCATCGGCACCCTGAAGTTCTCGTTCATTGCGGTGGGTTTCGGCAGTATTCTCGGCTGCCTGGTCTCGTTCCTGAGCCTGGCAAAGATGAAGCTGCTGCAGACCATTGCGCGGATCTACGTGACCGTACTGCGGGGCACACCTCTGCTGGTGCAGATGTACATTGCGTACTTCTTCCTGCCGATCGCCTTCCCGGTCATGAACAACCTGTCGAAAGAGACATATGTCCTGATCGCGCTGATCATGAACTCGAGCGCGTATGTATCGGAAATCATCCGGGGCGGCATTAATTCCGTCGATGCCGGACAGACCGAGGCAGCGCGCAGCCTGGGCATGAGCGCCCGGAACACCATGATCCGGATCGTCCTGCCGCAGGCCATCAAGAACATCCTGCCGGCGCTGGCAAATGAATACATCGCCATGATCAAGGAAACCTCCATGGCCGGAACCTTCATGCTGTACGAATTGATGTACACCCGGGTCCTGCTGGCCAACAAGTTCCTGATCTGGCAGCCGCTGTTCATCATCGCCGGTATCTACCTGATCATGACAACCGTGCTTACATATGGTGTAAGACAGCTCGAAAGGAGGCTGGCCGTCAGTGACTGATAAAGATAAACCGCTCATTGAGGTCGTCGACCTGCACAAGAGCTTCGGCAGCCTGGAAGTACTGAAGGGCATCAACGAGAAAATCTATAAAGGCGAAGTCGTATCCATTATCGGCGCGTCCGGCGGCGGGAAGAGCACCTTCCTGCGCTGCCTGAACATGCTGGAGGTGCCGACCAGCGGGAAGGTCATCTTTGAGGGCGAGGAACTCAACGCGAAGGACACCGACCTGGACAAGCACCGGCAGAAGATCGGCATGGTCTTCCAGCTGTTCAACATCTTCCCGCACCTGAACGTGCTGGACAACATTACCATCACGCCGATTCTGGAAAAGAAGATCAAGAAGGAAGACGCCGAAAAGGAAGCGATGGACCTGCTGAAGATGGTCGGCCTGGAAGACAAGGCGCAGGAATACCCGCGCAAGCTGTCCGGCGGCCAGAAGCAGAGACTGGCGATTGTCCGCGCCCTGGCGATGCATCCGGATGTCATGCTGTTTGACGAACCGACCTCGGCGCTTGACCCGGAAATGGTCAAGGAAGTCCTGGACGTCATCCGGGACCTGGCTGAACGGGACATGACCTGCGTCATCGTCACCCATGAGATGGGCTTTGCCAAGTCCATCAGTGACCGCATCCTGTTCATTGATGAAGGCATCATCATGGAGGAAGGAACCCCGGAACAGATCTTCGATCATCCGCAGAACGCGCGGACAAAGGAATTCCTGAGCAAAGTCCTGATGTAAAGGAGAACGCTTATGAAAACAACGTTCAAGTATGACCACTATTACAACTACGAGGAGCTGAAGGCAAATCTGGAATACTTTGCGGAAAAGTATCCGGACCTGGTCACCCTCGAGGTCAACGTCGTCACGGCAGAGGGCCGCAATCAGTACGGTGTCACGGTCACCAACAAGAAGACCGGCGATGCCCTGAGTAAGCCGGGCTGGCACGTCGACGGCAACACCCACGCGGGTGAAATCACCGGTTCCATGGCGGCCATGCATATGCTGGACTACCTCATCACCAACTATGGAAAAGATGCGGAAGTCACAAAGCTGCTGGACACCATGACCATCTATGCCGTACCGCGGATTACCCCGGACGGCACGGAAACCTGGCTCACCACCCCGTATACGATCCGTTCCATCAACAAGGTCCACAACGAAGTCAAGGGCGGCGTGAAGGAAGAGGATCTGGACGGCGACGGCGTCATCCGCATGATGCGCATCCCGACCCCGTACGGGGCCTGGAAGAAGGATCCGGAAAACAAGGACTGCATGCTGCCGAGAGATCCGGGGGACCGGGACGGCGAATTCTATGATATCTACCCGGAAGGCATCTTTGAGGAATATGAGGGTGATGAAAACCTCAAGACCAAGAAGAACGCGTGGGCCCTGGACTTCAACCGGAACTTCCCGTACGGCTGGTTCCCGGAGAACCGCCAGGCCGGCGCCGGCAAGTATCCGCTGTCCAACCCGGAAACCAAGGCCCTGGCTGACTGGATCATTGCCCATCCGAATATCGGCGGTGTATCCACGAACCACACCAGCGGCGGGATGATCATGTACCCGCCGGGCACGAAACCGATCGCCCAGGCCTGCCCGGATGACATCAAGGCATTCCGGACGATTGCCGAGATGTGCAAGGAAGAGATGGGTTACCAGGTCCTGAACCTGTACGAGGAATTCGTTTCGGATCCGCTGAACTATGATTCCGGCGCGTTCGATGACTGGTGCTATCAGTCCGAAGGCATCATGTCCTATACGATTGAATACTGGGATCTTGCCAACAAGGCCGGCGTCCCGTATGTGGCCAACCAACGCGCCAAGGAGACGGCTGCCAAGAGCATCGAGCGGTTCAACGCCTGCATGAAGTGGGTCAAGGAAAATTCACCGGAAGACTTTGTCGGCTGGAAGAAGTACAAGCACCCCTACTTCGGCAATGTTGAGCTGGGCGGCTTCAACTACAAGTTCACGCACCAGAACCCGCCGAAGAAGTTCCTGAAGGACCTGATGGAACAGTCAACGAAGTTCCTGATCCGCTTTGCCAAGTCAATGCCGAATCTGCAGATCGATGATGTGAAGAAGGAAAAGATCGGCGATGACCTGTACCGGATCACGGCCCTGGTCGGCAATACCGGCTACCTGCCGACGTATGTATCCGACGAAGCGGTGAAGATGGGCAAGGCCAAGACCATCAAGGTCAGCATCAAGGGCGGTGAACTGCTGTCCGGCAAGGAATGCGAAGACATCGGCCACCTCTCCGGCTACAGCCGCACGAAGACCGGGGCCTTCTTCTACGGCAACATCGGCACAAGTGCCAGTGCCAAGGCAAAGAAGAAGATCGAGTGGATCGTCAAGGGAAAGAAGAACACAAAGATCACGGTCAAGGCGGTTTCGGAAAAAGCCGGCACAGCGGAAAAGGCCATCAGACTGTAACCAGAGAAAAAAGATCACGGATATCCGTGATCTTTTTTTTCGCTGAAGTTTCAGTGTTTGGATCCTGCCGCAGGCGTTATGATACGCTAAATAACTGATCTGCCGGAAGAAGGTCATGGTTTTTCCGGTTTTTGCCGCACAAACCCGGCGGTTAGAACGTTATATGTACAGAGAAAGGAACATCCATGGATCTGAAAGAACAGTACGATAAGCTCCTCAGGTACTGTTATATGAAAACAAAAAACAGCTCCCTGGCGGAAGATATTGTGCAGGAGACTTTTTTGAAGTTCTGGCAGAGCCGCTCCTATGAGGACACAGGAAAAGAGATGGCATATCTCTATACGATCGCCAGGAACCTGTGCATGGATGAATTCCGCCGGCCGTCGGCACTGGATATCGATGCACATCCGGAGCTTCCGGCCTGCCGGAACACCGGGCCTGAGAATGTGCTGGACGGCCTTGCGGTAGAGGAAGCGCTGGCGCAGCTGCCGGAGGAACTCCGCGAGATTGTCGTCATGAGATATGTAAATGATATTTCGGCTGCAGATATCGGGAAGGTAATGGGAATGTCAAGGTTTTCAGTTAACAGGAGATTAAAGGAAGGGCTTGGAATATTAAGAAAACTGCTGGGAGGCGAATATCCTGATGACCGATAAAGAGATCATGAAAATGCTGAAAAATGCGTATGCACTGCCGGAAACAGAGAAGGAAAAACACTTTGTCAGAAAATATGAAAAACGTTCACTGCAGATTTCCGACATCATCAGAACAGAGTTCCGGTATATGGGGCTGAAAAGCATCCTTGCCGGCATCATTCTGGTAGCGCTGCTGTGGATGGTTGCCGGCGCAGAGGATCCGGACATGGTATGGGTCATTGTCTCGTTTGTTCCGGCGTGTGCGCTGGTTCCGATGGTTCTCCTGTCGCGGTCCGAACGGTACGGAATGGAAGAACTGGAAGCAGCGAGCAGGTTTTCCCTGCGGTTTATCCGGATCGTCCGCATGTTTATCCTGGGTGTTTTCAGCATGGTTCTGCTGGCGGCGGTCGGCATCATCCTGCGGGCTGCGGCATCTGTTCCGGTGATGGAGCAGCTGATGCTGGTTGTGTTCCCCTATCTTGCCAGCACCTACGGCGCCATGCTTGTCACAAGGAAATGGCATGGTAAAGAAAATATCTTCGGTGTACTGGCAGTATGTGCTTTCAGCGGATTGCTGCCGTATATGCTGAGACAGCTGAAGCTGCCTGGGCAGGCGCCGGGCCTCATGATTCCCCTGCTGATTGCGCTGCTTCTTGGGGCAATGCTCAGGGAATGCCTGCTGTATGTGAAAGAAAGTGAGAATTTATCATGGAACTTATATTAGAGGATGTGACGAAACAGTATGCCGGCACGACCGCGGTGAAGCAGGTCAGCCTGGATTTACATCCCGGGGTAACCGGGCTTCTCGGGGCAAACGGCGCCGGCAAGACGACGCTTATGCGAATGATCTGCGGGATTTTGCGGCCGACAGCCGGCACGGTCTGCTTCCGGACAGAAAACGATATCCTGAATGCGTCGGAAGAACTGTACCGGGATGCACTGGGTTATCTGCCGCAGGATTTCGGCTATTATCCGGATTTTACAGGCAGGGAATTCCTGATGTATATGGCCGCCCTGAAAGGAATTGACAAGCGCGCGGCCAAAAGAAAATGTGAAGAACTGCTGCAGACCGTAAACCTGGAAAAGGCAGCAGACAAGAAGATCAAGACGTATTCGGGCGGCATGAAGCAGCGGCTGGGAATCGCGCAGGCAGTACTGAATGAGCCCAGAATCCTTATCCTGGATGAACCGACAGCCGGGCTGGATCCAAAGGAAAGAGTGCGGTTCCGGAATCTGATTGCGGATCTTGGCAGGGATGCGATTGTCATTCTTTCCACGCATATCGTGTCCGATGTGGAACACATCGCGGACCGGATCCTGATGATGAAGGACGGAAGCATTGTTTTTGACGGCCAGGCAGCAGATATTCAGGGAGACCTGGAAACCTTTTACCTGAAAACATTCGGAGGAGAAGATGAGTAATATCTTTTTACTGTATAAAACAGAGATCAGAAAGATCCTGGCAAAAAAATCGGTCTGGGCAGCCATGGCCGTCAGTATCGTGCTGGTTCTCCTGACAGGGCTGGCAAATCTGTCCGCAGACGGCCACAGCGCCTATGTGAAAGAACAGGAAACACGCCTGACAGCTCTTTCGGGAAGCCCGATGGATGATGCTTTCCTGGAAAGCTTCAAAGCTGAAATGGATCAGCAGATTGCGGGAAACCCTGCGTTTTTCGATAAGCTGGCGGCATACGATCCGGGCGCAGTGTATCAGAATGCTGCCGGGCAGATCGGGAAAGCGGCACTGTATGATTTTCTGTACAGCGTTGTGCGTGACCGGGGAAAGGCAGCCGCCGTCACTTCGGATGAATTCCATGCCGCCATGCGAGAGGACATCATCAATGACAGCACGGAACTCGGCGCTTCCGCTGAAGAGCTGGATACATGGCTTGAAATCTATGACGGGACGGAAAAACCGATGGTTTATTCATATGCCCTGGCATATCTGCGGGTTCTGGGCATTCTGTACATCATCGGCTGGGCGCTGATTCTGAATATATCGGTCGCGCTGGCCGGCATCTTCGCGGACGAAAAAACCTGGCGGACAGATGCCATGATCCTGTCTTCCAGAAACGGCCGGCTGCCGGTCTGCATTGCGAAAATCGCCGCGGGGAGCACGATTGCCGCGGCCGAGACGGTTCTTCTGCTCGGCCTGTGCCTGGGAGAGATGTTCTTCATTTACGGAACGGCCGGATGGAATGCCTTGATCCAGAATGTGATTCCTGTGTCACCGTGGAATATTACGGCCGGCACCATGATGCTGATTTACATTGCGCTGGCAATATTGGCAGGCATACTGTTTGCCATGACCAATACACTGCTTTCCCTGCTGACAGAGTCTGCGGTTGCGACGATGGCAATCCACGCCGCCAGTATTTTGGTGGGTACATTCAGCATTCCCGGGAAGCTGGGCGTCATATCAAAACTCTGGCAGCTGCGGCCTACGATGGTTTTGTATGCCGGAACGTTCCGCAATACATTCCGGTATGGAACGATGAATAATGTGGAAGCGTCGGTTCTGCTTTACAGTGCCTGCATCATCATATCTGCTGCATTGCTGATGGCTTCATATAAGAAAACGCAGATAAAAAGCAGGTAATCCCTGCTTTTTTCAGTCTTCTTCCCGGTATACAACGTCCAGGCCCAGCTCCTGCAGGTAGGCTTCCCAGTCCGCGAAGACTGTGCCGTCTTCCTTGACGATGGCCGGCAGGGCGATGATGTCACCCTCTGCCCGCAGCGCCGCAAACACCGGCAGAGTGTCCCGCATTTCGAGGAATTCCGCCAGGTTTTTGAGGCTTTCGTTGATATCGAAGTATTCGTAGGCAATGCCGTGGGCATCGAAATTGGCCCGGCCTTCCCGGCAGTAAGGGCACAGATGGCTTCCGTAGAATTTCAGCATGACAGTTCCTCTTGATTACAGGCATATCATACGATATTTTACGGCTGTCTGCAGGGAGATTGCGGCTGCCGCAGACAGGATGATAAAATAACGGCAATACGGAAGGAGCGCGGTACCTATGGCGGAAAACAGACTGGTCATTGATCAGGAAAAAGACGGTGTGGTCTATACAACCGCATTCACGGAACAGGATGTGGAAACATCCATTGACCGGCAGATGGATATTTTCAAGGAAGAATTCGGCTTTACGGATGAAGAGAATGACCCGGTCCGGGACATGATCCGCACATTTGCCCATAACATCAACCCGGAAAAGGAGTGCATGCTGGTGGTCAAACGGGACGGCCGGCTGATCGGGTCAGTATCGTTTGTCGGGGAAGAGAACGGCATCGGCCGGCTGCGTTATGTCTATCTTGAACCGGATGAAAGAAACAAAGGCATCGGCCGGCATATGATCGGACTGATAATTGACCTGGCCCGGGAACACGGGTATAAGCATCTGTGGCTGTCAACTTACGATATCCTGAAGGCAGCCCGGCACGTTTACGGCCTCAACGGTTTTGTCAAAACAAAGGAATCCCCGGCCCAGTATGTGTCCCAGGATATCATGGATGAAATATGGGAAAGAGATCTATGAGATACATTGGTGTATTTGATTCCGGCCTGGGCGGGCTGACGGTTGTCCGCAGCATCCTGGCCCGGCGCCCGGATATTAACATTGTCTTCTTCGGTGATACGCTGAACATGCCCTACGGGGACAAGACAAAGGCAGAGATTACGGAACTGGCCCTGCATGACGCCAGGGTGCTGGAACAGTATGATCCGGCCGCGATTGTCATTGCCTGCAACACGGCAGATTCGGCCGGCGGCGCGAAGGTAAAAGCTGCGTCGTCCGTGCCGGTCTATGGGGTGATCGAGGTGACTGCCAGAGCCGCAGCCGCGGCTACGCAGAACAGGAAGATCGGCGTCATCGCCACCCGGGCAACCATCCGCAGCCGGGCTTATCCGAAAGCCATCCGGAAGATTCTGCCGGAAGCGGAGGTATATACCCGTGCCTGTCCGGAACTGGTGCCGCTGATCGAAGCCGGCCACCTGCAGAAGGATGATCCGGAAATCGTCCGGATTCTGAACCGGTACCTGCCGGCTCTGGTCCGCAAGGGCATAGACACCCTGGTGCTGGGCTGCACGCATTATCCGCTGATCATGGATACGGTCACCAGGCTGTGTCCGGACCTGACGCTGATCTCCTCGTCGGACGCCCAGGCGGAAGCGGTCCTGGCCAACCTGCCGGCCGGGGAAGAATTCACCGGCGGCCATCAGCTGTACCTGGTTTCTTCAGATCCGGCATTCTTTGCCGAAAAAGCCCGGGTATTCATGCCGGACGCAAAGAAAATCGAGCTGTATACCGAATAATATGTCCCGGGAAATAATCCCGGGATTTCTTTCATATGCAGCATGACTGGGTTTATACTGAAAACAACTAACATCTGGAGGACAGTATGAACAGTGAACTGAGAGAAAAGATTTTTAAACAGGGTATGGAAAATGAGGCAAAATACGGCGGCTGTGCGCAGTGTGTGCTGCTGACCCTCAGCCAGACAGCCCTGGAGATCCCCCCGGAGGTCATAAAATCCGCAACCGGACTGATGGCCGGCGGGGTCCGTTCCGGCAACAGCTGCGGGGCATTCAGCGGGGCCCTGATGGCCATTTCCTGCGTGGTCGGCCGGCCGGCAGACAGCATGGATGACAAGACATACGTGGCGAAAACAGCAGAACCGGGCCGGAAGCTGTACCAGAAATTCATGGATGAATACGGGACCGTGCTGTGCCGGGACATCCAGTACAAGATCATGGGCAAG
>JAFOIT010000062.1 GCA_017420585.1 Solobacterium sp. | reverse complement strand
CTGAATATCCTCGGCGGCATGGATCAGTGCACTGACGGGGAAATCGAAGTTGACGGGGTGCGGATCGATGAGATGGATGAAAAAGAACTGACGGATTACCGCCGCTTTGATATCGGCTTTGTCTTCCAGTTCTATAATCTCGTGCAGAATCTGACCGCCAGGGAGAACGTCGAACTGGCAACGGAGATTTCCCGGGATCCGCTGGATGTTGTGACGACCCTCGAACAGGTCGGGCTCAGGGAGCGGATGAACAATTTTCCTTCCCAGCTTTCCGGCGGGGAACAGCAGCGGGTGGCCATTGCCCGGGCGCTGGCCAAGAATCCGAAACTGCTGCTGTGCGATGAGCCGACCGGGGCACTGGATTATGTAACCGGCAAGCAGATCCTGCAGCTGCTGCAGGACACCTGCCGCAATCTCGGTATGACGGTTGTCATTATTACGCACAACCTGGCCCTGTGCCCGATGGGGGACCGGGTTTTCCGGGTGAAGAGCGGCCGGATCGTGTCTTCTGAATACAACGAGCATCCGCAGGATATCGCATCCATTGAATGGTGAGGCCGGATGAACAGGAGTCAGCGTAAAGATCTTTTCCGTCTGATCAGAGCGACCCGGAGCCGGTTCTTTTCTCTGACGGCAATTGTTACGCTCGGGGTTGCTTTTTTTGTCGGTGTATCCGCGATATCGTCAGTCATGGCCTACAGCGTGGATGTGTATGACGATGATTATGCCCTGAAAGATATTACTGTTTATTCTGCTTTCGGCTTCGATGAAGCAGATGTTGATGCAGTTCGCAGGATGGATGAAGTGGCGGATGCCGAAGGCTCGAAGTTTGTGGATGTGAATGCTGTCAGCGGGCCGCTGAATTACATCACCCGGATCCATTCCTGGTCGGAAGACATGCGTATCAATCAGTTTGTTCTGCGTTCGGGAAGACTGCCTGAACGTCCGGGGGAGGCGCTGGCAGAGCATGGTACGGAACTGATCCAGGGGTTTCCGGTGGGGTCTTCCGTTAAAGTGATCCGGCCTGCAGATGATCTGGATGACTGGCTGGTCACAGATACATTTACCATTGTCGGTACAATCGACACTCCTGTTTATCTGAACCAGACCAAGGAAAACAGCACCCTGAGCAACCAGTATATCCGGACTTACCTGTATGTGCCGGATGCCGCATTTGTGCCTGAATACTACACCGAAATGAACGTCCTGACCAGGGAAGGCCGGGATCTTGATATGTTCTCAGATGCGTATGACAACTATGATGAGATGGTCAAAAAACGGATCGAGAAACTGGCGGAAACCCAGGCGGATGTACGCCGCAACAGCATCGTGGCTGATGCCATGGAAGCGTATGGTGACGGTCTGGCTGAGTACGAAGACGGCCGGAAAGAGTTTGATGAAGCAATTGCCGATGCTGAGAAGGAAATAGCCGATGCTGAGGCAGAGATCAATGACGGCCAGAAACAGCTCGACGACGGGATCAAAAAGCTGGAGGATGGTCAGAAGGAGCTGGATGAACAGAAAGCGGCGGCTGAAGAAGAACTGGAGAAGGGCCGGAAGGAGTTGGAAGATGGTCAGAAACAACTCGAGGAAGGCCGGAAGGAATATGAGAAAACAGCTGCCGAACTGGCGGGAACAATCAAGGAAATTGATGACGGAATTCAGCAGCTGCAGGAAGCACAGCAGGGTCTGACACAGCTGCGGCAGCTGCAGACTATACTGCATGATCCGCGCATGCAGGAGACTGTCAACAGCCTGCGCCGGCTGCCGGACAGCATGAAGCAGATGACCATAACGGAACTGATCGACCGGCTGGAAACCCTGCAGGGCGGCCTGCAGCAGCTGCAGAATCAGCTTGACACACCGGCCGTCACGCCAGGGGAAATTCTCAGCGCAGCCGCCGCAGCAAGGCAGGAACTGCAGCATGACCGGACTGTCCTGCAGAACAACCAGGATCAGCGCAATGCCCTGGCCGCCATGCCGGCAGGTGTTGTTCCGCCGGCTGGAACTATCAGCAGTGATACCACGCAGATTCTTTCCGCCTGGTGCCCCGACCTGCCGCAGACTACCGCCGGAGAGATTCTGACAGCCTGGCAGGAAACGGAAAACCGCATGAACCAGGCCGGGGCTGCCCTGGAAAGCAGTGATACGCAGGCCGTGCTGAATGCCCTGGCAGCCATGGATCCTGACGCGGATCTTTCCGTGCTGGGAGAAATCGATCTCGAATCGGTCCGCAGTATGTACGCGCAGCTCAATGCCGCGCTTGACACCGGCAGTCAGATCAATACGGTCGGAGATCTGATCAATCAGTATGCCACGCTGGTACAGATGGCGGATAATGCCGAGGCAGACGCGGAACGGCAGCTGCGGGAGCAGGGGGTTGATCCGGATCACATCGATGTATCAATTGCCGAACTACAGGCTGCGAAGAAACAGATTACTGACGGCCTGGCTGACGGGAAGAAACAGCTGGATGAAGCGGAAGCCGAACTGAAGGCCGGCAGCGAAAAACTCGCTGCCGGTGAACAGGAACTTCTGCGGCAGACAGCAGAAGCACAGCAGATCATCGATGATGGCTGGCTGGAAATAGAAGAAAACAGGAAGAAACTGGATGAGGGCCGCCAGAAACTGGCTGATGCGAAGAGGGAATTCACGGAAAAGAAACAAGACGGTGAGCAGGAACTCGATGATGCCAAAGCTGAACTGGACAAGGCATGGCAGGACATCCAGGATCTGGAGACCGGCAGCTGGACAGTACTGGACCGCTCACAGCACTATGCCAGTGCCACATATGACAGCACAATTGACCAGATGAAAGCCATCGCGAACATCTTTCCGGTGTTCTTCATTCTGGTGGCGGCTCTAGTGTGCCTGACAACGATGACCAGAATGGTGGCAGAACAGCGCGGCCAGATCGGCATCATGCGGGCTCTGGGTTATTCCCGGCTGCAGTGTGCCGCCAAATATCTGGTCTACGCTGCCATGGCGACCGGCATCGGCATTCTGCTGGGCTGTGTGATCGGCTTGGCGACATTCCCGGCGGTCATTTACCATACCTGGCGGATGATGTATATCCTGCCGGTCATGAAACTGAAGATTCCGTGGGGCCTGATCGGCACAACTTCAGCGGCATTCCTGATAATCATGGTCTGGACAACATGGAGTGCCTGCCGGGCGGACATGGTGGAAGTACCGGCTCAGCTGATGCGGCCGAAGGCACCCCGGATGGGCCGCAAAACACTGCTGGAACATCTTGGCATTCTCTGGAACCGGCTCTCGTTTACCGGCAAGGTGACCGTACGTAACCTTATCCGCTACAAGAAGCGCTTCTTCATGACTGTGCTCGGGGTAGCCGGTTGCGCAGCCCTGCTGGTGACTGGTTTCGGGGTCAGGGATTCCATCAATTCAATGGTGGATCTGCAGTTCTATGAACTGATGAAGATGGACGGAACCGCGAAGCTGGCGGAGGATACCACTGTTTCCGAAGCCATATATCTGAGTGAACAGGTGAGAAGCCGTGATGATGTGGCAGCCGTGGTGCTGGCCGGCAGTTACAGTGCGCAGTCATATGACCGTACGAACCACGATGAGACTGTTTTTGCCCAGGTGTTTGACGAAGAAGAAATGCAGCGGGTGTATCTTCTCCGCACCCGCCGGGGTCATCATGAAATCGTGCCCACGGATGACGGGGTCATTATCAGTGAAAAATTCGCGGAAAATCACGACCTGTCGGTCGGTGATACTTTCACACTGGAAAGCATTACGGGTCTGCGGCGCGAGGTCCGGGTAAGCGCTGTCATGGAGATGTACATCCATCACTATGTCCTGATGACATCAGCATATTACCGGGAGGTCTTCGGCACCACGCTGCGGGATAATACTCTTTTCATCAAAGCGGCAGAGGACGGCACTGCGCTGCAGGAAGCGATTGTTGCGATGAACGGTATCAGTGAGGTTGAATTCAATGACGTCACGCTGGAAAACTTCCGTACCATGGTAAAAGGAATTGATGCCGTAGTATGGGTGCTGATTGTTTCCTCAATGTCCCTGGCTTTTGTGGTGCTGGGCAACCTGACCAATGTCAATATCAGTGAACGTCAGCGCGAAATCGCAACTCTGAAAGTGCTGGGCTTCCGGCCGCGGGAAGTGCAGAGTTATATCTACAAGGAAAACAACATCCTGACGGCAATCGGGGCACTGGCCGGTCTGCCGCTGGGCAATGTGCTGCATCACTACATCATGCGGCAGGTGGAAATGAACTATGTCATGTTCGGGCGCAGCGTGAAACCGGTCAGTTTCATACTGGCCTGGCTGCTGACCATGGTCTTCGGGCTGATTGTCAACCGTTCCATGAACCGCCGCCTGCAGCAGATTGAAATGGTGGAATCGCTGAAGAGTGTCGAGTAATCATCATTGAATTCGTCCCTGATTTTATTCATAATGAAGTCAGGAGGTATTTCTCATGGCAGAATTCAGAGTTTTTAAATGCATGAAGTGCGGCAAGCTGGTTGTTCAGTTGAACAAGGCCGGCTGCCCGAACATGTGCTGCGGCGAAGCAATGACCGAACTGACAGCCAATACAACCGATGCGGCAACCGAAAAACACGTCCCGGCAGTCGAGAGAGACGGTGACCTGCTCAAGGTAACAGTCGGCTCAGTCGAGCATCCGATGCTGGAAGAGCATTTCATCCAGTTCATTGCCGTTGTCGAGGATAACGGGTTCCGGCTGACCTACCTCAAACCGGGTGAAAAGCCGTATGCGGAATTCAAGGGTGTCGGCCCGGATGCCGAGGTCTACGAATACTGCAACCTGCACGGTCTCTGGAAGACAAAGGCCTGAACCGAATGACCCTGCTGCGGCAGGGTTTTCTTTCAGGACAGAGCATGCCGCAGAATACGCAATTATCTGAACAGAAAAAAGGGGGTTAACAGGATGAAGGGAAAAACACAGGTGCTGATCTTCCTGCCGCTGTTTCTGACGGGCTGCCAGCCCGCGCCGAAGATGCCGGAAGCATCCGTGCCGGTCACTGAACCGGAAGCCAAACCGCAGACAGAACAGTCCGCTGCGGAAATACAGGAAATCGCCGTGACCGACATTGCTGGGCTGAAGATCGGCCAGTATGAAAACGAGAAGGCCGGAACCGGGTTGACCGTGTTTATTTCCGAAGAGGGAATGCCCGCCGGCATCGATGTCCGGGGCGGCGGTCCGGCCTCCCGGGAGAGCCAGATGCTGAACCCGCTGATGACCGTACAGGAGATCAATGCCGTTGTGCTCAGCGGCGGCAGTGCCTTCGGGCTGGGCGCCGCGGACGGTGTCATGAAGTATCTTGAAGAGCACGATATCGGCTTTGATACCGGCGCTGCCAAAGTGCCGCTGGTCGTGCAGGCGGATATTTACGATCTGACCGTAGGATCCGCCGATGTACGCCCGGATGCTGAGATGGGCTACGAAGCGGCCCGCCGGGCCTTTGAGGAGCCGAATTACCGGGACGGCAATTACGGGGCCGGATGCGGGGCATCTGTCGGGAAGATCGCCGGCATGGACACGGCCATGAAAACCGGGATCGGCAGTTATGCCGTCCAGATCGGTGACCTTCAGGTCGGTGCTGTCGTTGTCGTCAATGCCCTCGGTGATATTTATGACTGGAAAACAGGGGAACAGGTTGCCGGACTGCTTAACCCGGAAAAAACCGGACTCCGCTCGACCATGGAATATATGAAAGGTTCCACAGAGGTGGTGGAAAACAAGTTTACCGGCAATACGACCCTGGCCGTCATCATCACAAATGCTGAATTTGACAAGGCGCAGCTCTGCAAAATCGCCGGCATGGGGCATGACGGGATGGCGAGATCCATCAATCCCGTGCATACTTCCGCTGACGGTGACACGATCTATGCCGTATCCACAGGCAATGTTGAAGCTGACCAGGACCTTGTCGGTGCCCTGGGGGCAGAAGTGCTGAGTGAAGCGATACTCAATGCCGTGAAAAATGCGGACAGTGCCTATGGCTATCCGTCCGCCTCATCGCTGGCCCTGACCGGTGAATAAAAAAACAAGACTGAAGCGCGGTATGTACTTCAGTCTTTTCTTATTTGATTACCGGCGGAAGGTTTCCAGTTCGGCGATGATCTCTTTTCTCAGATCATCCTTCATGAAGGCAGCCCTGGCCGAATTGATATTCATGTCGATCAGATCGTTCCAGACAAAGCCCATTTCATTCAGGCAGTGGTCATATTCATCATCCAGGTTGACCCGGGCCATGACCATGTTGTCGGTATTGATGGTTACCGGCAGGCCCATCTGCAGCAGATTCTTGGCCGGGTGGAGCGGATAGGAGGCCCTGGTCTTGCACTGGATATTGGAAGTCGGACAGATTTCCAAGGCGATCTTTTTTTCTGCTGCTTTCCGGACCAGTTCCGGGTTCTCATAAATATGATGGCCATGGCCGATCCGCGTCACCCCGAAGCCCATGGCGTCACGGACCGTAACCCAGTCCTGGGAGTCGCCGGCATGACAGATAATGTTCAGGCCGTATTCCTTTGCCCGGTCAAACAGCGGGGCGAAATGTGTCAGCGGGACGATGCCTTCCGCGCCGGCCAGATCCAGCGCGACGATGCCGTCATCACTGAAGAACTGCCGGCAGACTTCCACAGTTTCCATGTTGGCGTCCCAGTTGACGGTTTCCGGGCCTACACACATCATGCAGGTGATGATATTGACATGAATGCCCGGGTTTTTCTTCAGGCCTTCTTCCCGGCCGGCCAGCACGGCAGCAGCCGCATCAGCCTGTGACAGGCTTTTATGCGTATGCAGCTGCGGGGCGAAGCGGATCTCGGCATAACGGACGCCGCAGGCAGCCAGGTCCTCGATCAGTTCGGCGGTGATCCGCTGCAGGGATGCTGCATCCTGCAGCACATCGGTGGGGGCATTGAACATCTCCAGGTATTCGTTGACGGATTCCGCATTGGAACGCTCAAACAGGAACTGCCGGTAACCTTCCAGGGTTTCACCCGGCAGGGCAATCCCGCGTTCCTGTGCCAGTTCATACATGGTTTCTACACGGAAGGATCCGTCCAGATGCAGGTGCAGGTCGATCTTCGGGAATGGATATTTTGTCATAGTCATCTCCTTGGTTTCTTTTTTATCAATTATAATTAGGCTTGACAGTATTATAAACGAAAGCAGAGGTAATCAGCATGAAGATCAGGGAAATGACACTGCCGTCAAAACGGCATACAGATATTCCGGTGACTGTAGTTGACTGTGAGAAGGAAACGTGCGGGCTGCTGGTGTTCGTACATGGGTTCAAGGCAAACCGTACGGAGGACGGACGGTTTCTGACGGTGGCAAAAGCCATGGCCGAAGATGGCTTTTCCAGCATCATGCAGGGCTTTCCGGGCTGTGATGCCTCCACGGAGGACTTTATCAATTACACTCTGAAAAACTGCCTGGATGACATCGATACGTCCGTCGCCTGGATGAGGGAAAACTTCCGGCTGGATCACCGGTTCGGCATGGTCGGCTATTCCATGGGCGGCCGGCTGACCGCACTGTATCTGCGGCAGCATCCCGAGGTGCAGTGCGCCGGTTTCTGGGCCGGCGCATGTTATGAGGCGTTCGACGGGGAAGAGACGTTCCTGGGGCAAAATATTGAGCAGATGAAGCAGGAAGCATCCGAAAAGGGGTACTGCAATTTCTTCAATGCCTTTGACAATACTGTGCTCAGACTCAGCGGCGGCCTGCTGCAGGACATGGAAGAGATGAACCCGGTGGAGGGCCTTGAAGCGTTTACCGGTGATGCGGTTGTCGTGCACGGCACGGCAGATGTCACCGTGCTGCCGAAAGTCGGCAGAAAAACATATGACCACCTGGTCCATGCCCGTAAAAAAGAGCTGGTGCTGGTGGCAGAGGCCGACCACGGCTTCGGCGCCTGGGAAGGAAGGCCGGAACTGTCCGCGCAGCTGACGGACAATACCATCCGCTTTTTCCGGGAGAATCTGAAATGATCCTGTGTGAAGCATCCCGCGAAGAGTATCTGCGGACGACGTACGCGGCCTGGCTGGGCAAGGTGATCGGGGTGCGGCTCGGGGCACCGGTGGAGAACTGGAGCCATGAGCGGATCATGGAAACCTATGGAAACCGGGAAGGCTACCTGACGGACTAT
The DNA here is from genome assembly GCA_017420585.1 of Solobacterium sp. GTDB lineage: Bacteria > Bacillota_I > Bacilli_A > Erysipelotrichales > Erysipelotrichaceae > Bulleidia. The sequence goes on along the minus strand of JAFOIT010000062.1, from coordinate 11,150 downwards.
GGCATTTTCGCTGCGGATGATGATACCAACGGCCCGCTGTTCTTCGTAAGGGCCCTGCTGGAAAAGGACAGTATTACAGCCGCGGATATCGGCGATGCGTTTCTGAATTATATTCCGGAATACCATGGCTTCTTCTGGTGGGGCGGTGTCGGTGTGTCGACGGAGCATACGGCCTACGAAAACCTGAAGAACGGGATCAAAGCCCCGCGTTCGGGCAGCAGGGAACAGAACGGGCTGACCATTGCCGAACAGATCGGCGGGCAGATTTTCAGTGACTGCTGGGGCTATGTGGCCGGGGCTGACCCGGAACGGGCCAGGCAGCTGGCGCAGATGGCCAGTTCTGTCACCCATGACGCAAACGGCATCCAGGGCGGTATTTTTATCGCGGTGGCCATTGCCCTGGCCTATACGGTCAAGGATATCCACAAACTGCTGGCCGAAACCCTGAAATATCTGGATCCCGGTATGGAATACAGCCGGGTCTGCCGGGATATCATCCGGTATTACCGGGAGAATCCGCAGGATCAGAAGGGATGCTTCGACTATATCCGGGCAAACTACGGATATGACAAATATCCGGGGGCCTGCCATATCATTCCCAATACGGCAATCATGATCATGGCCATGTGCTACGGGGAGAACGATTTCTCCGAAACCCTGATGATGCTCAACCGGTGCGGCTGGGATACCGACTGCACATGCGGCAATGTCGGCAGTATCATGGGTGCCCTGTGCGGCCTGGAAGGGATTGATCCGGCCTGGATTACGCCGATCAACGACATTGTCAACAGCTCCAGCTGCATTGGCTGCCTGAATATCGACACGGTCTCCCGGACCGCCCTGATGTTTGCGGAACTCGGCCTGAAACTGGCGGGTCTCTCCATGCCGGAAGTACCGGTGTTTCATCTGCCTTACGGCACCGGCGGGTATTTCTCCGCCGGCCGTGCGGAAGTGCGGGACAATGCCCTGCAGGTACACGGCAGTGAGGCTTACCGCTATGTTTATTATCTGACCCATGATATCTACGATGCCCGCTATGAACCGGAGTTTTCACCGGTTCTGATGCCGGGTGACCGGGCTGTCTATACCGTATCGGCAGAGCGGCCGGCTGCCATGCATGTGTTCATGGAAGACTGCGGGGGGATTATGGCCTGCGGAGAGGCAGTGACAGTATCGCAGCAGCCGCAGGAAATATCCCTGACTGTACCCGCAGCGGAAAACCGGACAGTACGCAGGATCGGGGTCAGAAGTGAAGGAGATTTCCGGATTCATGCCGTCCGCTCTGAACATCACCCGCAGGCTGTGTACCGCTTTGCGGATTATCCGCAGGAGCACTACGGTCCGCTCTATGGCGGCGGGACAATGAATAATGTGCGCGGGTTCGTGAAGCATTCGGGCGTCTGGCAGGTCACCGCAGACGGTCTGCGGGGCAGCGCTGCTGAGCATGGCCTGATCAGCACCGGCTGTCTTGGCGGCACGTATGATACGCTGGAATGGGAATTCATCCCGGAAGCCGGGGAAGCCCATGCCCTGGTCTTCAATATGCGGGGTTATCTGCATTATGACCGGCTGGAACTGCAGAAAGATCAGCTGGTCCTGATCCGCCGGAGCGGCACTGATCAGGTGCTGCGGAAGTGGCCGCTGGCCTGGCAGTGCGGGGAAAATATCACATTGAAAGTGAAATATAGAAATGATAGAATGACAGCGTTCGCAGGTGACCTGTGTTTTGATCTTGCCATCGGTGGTCCGCTGCATGATCTGGCCGGGCTTGCTGTCGGCAGAGACAGCACCTGTCTTACAATCGGTTTAAAGCTGCTGAACAGCATGCTTTAAATAAATTTTGGAGGAGAGAAAAATGAAAAAGGCTTTAAAGTTCCTGATGGCCGCTGGCATGACCCTCTCACTGGCTGCCTGCAGCAACGGCGGTTCCGCCGCTACTGCTACACCGGCACCGGCTGATGAAGGCTCCGACGACGGCGTCAAAATCGCAGTTCTGCTTCCGTTCACAGGCGACCAGTCCTACTTCGACACACTGGCTCAGGCTGCCAGAGAAGTCGATGCAGAAGACAATGGTATTTCCGTTCAGATTTTCGAAGTTGACCCGAGCGGTTCCGCTGATGAATCTCTGTGGATGAACGCATTCGCCGATGTCTGCGAAGACGGTGAATACGACCTCGTCGTATCCGGCAACAACACTTACGAAGGCTTCCTGTATCAGGCCTGCGAAAAGTATCCGGATCAGATGTTCTACAACTTTGACTACTCCGCTCTGCCGGAGGAAGGCACACCGGCTAACTGCTATTGCGTTAACTGGGCTCTCGATGACCTGGGCTATGTCGTCGGTACTCTGAGTGCTGAAATGACAAAGACAGGTACAGTCGGCGTTGTCGTCGGTATGGACAACCAGGCAATGAACCAGTTCATTTCCGGTTATGTTCAGGTTCTGGCTGACAAGGGCGTCAAGTACGTCGTTTCCTATCCGGGTTCCTTCACAGACACAGACCTGGGCAAGGAAGTTACAAGCGCTATGATCGACAAGGGCGCAGACGTGATCTGGCAGGTTGCCGGCGGTCTGGGCAATGGCGTTATCGAAGCCTGCTCCCAGCATGACGATGTCTGGTGCATCGGCGTTGACCAGGACCAGTACCTGCAGTTCAAGGACACAAAGCCGGAATGGGCCAACACAATCCTGACATCTGCCCTGAAGAACACAAACGTTGCTTTCAAGGCAGTTGCTGAAATGGTCAAGGAAGGCACATATGCTGACAAGCTCGGCAAGGCTGAGGCTTGGGGTATCGCGCTGAACGGCGTCGGTCTGGCAGAAAACGACTACTACCTGGCTAACTGCCCGGAAGATGTCAGAGCTGCTGTTGCTGACACACTGGCAAAGGTTACTGCCGGTGAAGTCGAAGTTAAGGACACTCTCGAAATGACAGATTATGACACAGAGTGGCCGGAACTGCTGAACGCCAACAGAGTTGAATAATTAACTGAATCGAAACCAAGGAAAGTTATGTTCCGCTTTTATGGCGGAACATAACTTTTCTCTAATTGCAGAAGGGAGTTTGTATGGCGGAAACCATTCTAAAACTTGATAAGGTAACAAAGGTGTACCCCAACGGTACAGTTGCAAACCGGGACATCAATATGGAATTCGAAAAGGGTGAAATCCATTCCATTGTCGGTGAAAACGGCGCCGGTAAATCAACTCTGATGAAAATGATTTTCGGCATAGAAGCTCCGTCCAGCGGGACCATCACCTATAAAGGACAGGAAACGCATTTTGCCAGTTCCATGGATGCCATCAAAGCCGGTATCGGCATGGTTCATCAGCACTTCATGCTCATTCCGTCCTTCAGTATTGTCGACAACATCATCCTGGGGGATGAACCGAAAAACGGTATCTTCATTGACCGGAAGGAAGCGACCCGCAAGACCCAGGAAGTGTCCGACAAGTATAACTTCGAACTTGACGTGACCGCGAAAGTATCGACCCTGTCGGTTGCCAAGCGGCAGAAGGTTGAAATCCTGAAAACCCTGTACCGGGAAGCGGAACTGATTATCCTGGACGAGCCGACCTCGGTGCTGACGCCGCAGGAAACCGAGCAGCTCTTTGTGCAGCTGCGGTCCCTGCAGGCCCAGGGACATACGATCCTGTTCATTTCCCATAAGCTTGAAGAGGTCAAAAAGATCTCGGACCGGATCTCAGTTATCCGCAACGGGGTCTCGAAAGGCACATACCGCAATGATGAACTGACGATGGAACAGCTGACCAACCTGATTATCGGCAGGGACCTGGAAAACGATCTGGATGAATTCAAGACCAATGAGGATTTCCATAACGAAAAGGCCCTGATCGTTGAGAACCTGTCCATGGAACGCAACGGCAAGCCGGCCCTGAACAATGTTTCTTTCGCTGTCAAAAAGGGTGAAATCCTCGGGATTGCCGGGGTTGAAGGAAACGGGCAGGTGGATCTCGTACGCTGCATCACCGGTCTGGAAAAGATCAAGTATGACGGCAAAATCATCATCAACAACACGGATACGACCGGCATGAATATCAAGGCCAGACGCGATCTGAAGATGGCCTACATTCCGGAAGACCGGATGGGTGACGGCACGGCCGGCAAACTGCCGATCAGCGACAACATCATCTCGACATACTACACCAGGGATGATGTCAACAGCGGCATGTTCATGGACGGCAAGGCGATCGACAGGATCTCCAATGACCTGATCGAAACGTTCGCTGTCAAGACCAGTTCGAACAAGACCGCCGTCGGTTCGCTTTCCGGCGGCAATATCCAAAAAGTAGTAGTTGCCCGTGAGTACAACACGAAGCCGACCTTCATGATTGCCGAGCAGCCGACCCATGGCATCGATATCGGCTCGGCAGAGTTCGTTCACCACAAACTGATCGAAATGCGTAATGCCGGGGCAGGCATCCTGCTGGTATCGGCCGACCTGAACGAGGTTATCGACCTGTCTGACCGGGTCATCGTCATGTTCGACGGTGAAATTGCCGGCTACTTCCCGGATGCCAATGACATCAATGAATCAAACCTCGGCATGTACATGCTCGGGGCAAAGAAACAGACAGCTGAAGAGATCGGAGGTGCTCTGAATGACTGACAGAAGTGAGAAAAAACTGAACCTCTCCATTACCAATCCGACGGTGTTTGAAGCAGTCAAGATGATCATCGCGCTGCTGATTGCCTTCGTGATCATGTTCGGGGTTCTCTGCCTGATCAGTGACAATCCGGTGCACGCGTTTGTGACCATTCTGACCGGCCCGTTCGCGAAGCGGAGATATTTCGGGGCAGTCATTGAAAGCTTTATCCCGTATGCGTTTGCGGGTCTGGCGGCAGGTATCCTGTTCAAGTCCGGCGCGTTCAACCTCGGGGCTGAAGGTATCTATATCATCTCCGGTGTCGCGGTTGCGGCCGTGGCCTGCACTGCGGTGACAACCAGCCATTTCCTGCACCCGATTCTGTGCATCCTGGCCGCGGCAGCGGTCGGCGGTGTGCTGATGATCATACCGTCATTCCTGAAAGCCAAGTTCGGCACGAACGAAATGGTTGTCTCACTGATGCTCAACAGTATTTATTCCGGTATCGCGATGCATCTGATCCGGAAGTACCTGCTGACCAAGACAACTTCAACCATCGGTTCCAGGGATTACCTGAAGACTGCCAAGATCGGCTATATCTTTGAGCCGCTGCGGATCTCGCCATGCCTGGTCCTGCTGATTGTATGCACGATCATTCTGTACCTGGTCATGTACAAGACAAGGCTCGGCTATCAGATCCGTCTGGCCGGGGCAAATCCGAAGTTTGCGGAATACTCCGGCATCAGCGCCTTCAAGCTGTCCATCGCGACGGCTGCCATCGCCGGTGTCCTGGCCGGTACCGGCAGTGCCTGCCAGCTGCTGACCCAGAGTTCGTTCTACCAGCCGGACAAGACGGCGGTGGGCATCGGTTTCTCGGGCATGCTGCTGGCGATGCTCGGACGGAATAACCCGATCGGTATCGTCATCGCTTCGTTCCTGATCAAGTATCTGGAACAGGGAGCGAATGTTCTGTATTTCTCCGATACAAGCGTACCGTCTGAAATTACCGCCATCATTGAAGGCATCGTTATTCTGCTGATCTCCTCCCAGTACTTCCTGAGAGGATTGAGAGAAAAGAAACTGCTGCAGGAGGGGCTTGGTAAAAATGCTCGGTAACATATTTTCTTCGCTGTTTAAACTGACGTTCCTGCTCACCGTCCTGCGGATGGCAACGCCGATCCTGTTTGCCAGTATCGCCGCCTTTGTCACAGCCAGCGCAGGTGTGGCCAACATCGCTGTCGAATCGATTATGACATTCGGTGCGCTGGCCGGTATTCTGGGCAGCTATGCGACCGGAAATGTCTGGGCCGGTGTGGCAATCGGCCTGCTGGTCGGAGCCGGCACAGCCCTGCTGATTGCGTTCTTCTCGATGCGGCTCGGGGCTGATCCGATCCTGATCGGTATTGCCCTGAACACATTCGCCGATTCCCTCTCGATTTTCTTCCTGTATCTGGCTACCGGGGAAAAGGGCACCAGTGCTTCGCTGCTGACCCCGACCCTGGGCAGTGTGGATATTCCTGGCATCAAGAGTATCCCTGTACTCGGGGAGATACTTTCCGGGCAGTATATCCTGACATACGTCTGCTGGATCCTGCTGATCGTGCTCTTCATCATGATCTACAAGACCCCGCTGGGCATGCGGATGCGGGCCTGCGGCCTGAACGCTGACGCGGCCAGGACCGCCGGCATCAATGTCGGCCGGATCCGGGTCTTCTCGCTGGTTCTCTCCGGTCTGTTCGCGGCGCTGGGCGGCATGTACCTGTCGCTGAACTCGATCCACCTGTTCTCCAAGGGCATGGTTTCCGGTCTGGGCTGGATGGGCATCGCCGCCAACGGTATTGCCAACGGCAGTTACGGCATGCTGCTGCTGTCAGCGCTGCTGTTTGCAGTATTCCGCGGCATTTCCATCGTCTTCTCCCAGTCGGCAGTCTTCCCGGTCGACCTGGTCCGGGCAGTCCCGTACTTTGCGGTCTTCTTCTTCCTGACCATTTCTTCGATTATCAGTTACCTCCGCATCAAGAGCGGTAAGGTTGAAGAGCAGTAATGCGTAAAATCATTATTGATTGTGATCCCGGCCATGATGACATCATGGCCGTCTTCACGGCTCTGGCCCACGCGGAAGAGCTTGAAATACTGGGTATAACGACGGTCTCCGGCAACCAGACCCTGGCCAAGGTGACTGCCAACATCCTGAAGGTACAGGATTATTTCGGCCTGCACATTCCGGTCTGCATGGGCTATGACAGCCCGATCATCAAACCGCGGGAAGTACAGCCTGCTGCCCACGGGGAAAGCGGCATGGACGGCCCGGTCCTTCCGGATCCGGTATCAAAGCCGCAGCCGGAACACGCCCTGGACTACCTCAGGAGAACACTGGAAACAGAAGATAAAGTCACGCTTGTCGCCCTGGCCCCGCTGACCAATATCGCGCTGTTTCTGAAGACATATCCGCACCTGGCTGGAAAGATCGAATGCATTGCCATGATGGGCGGGGCGGTCAACGGCGGCAACATCCAGAAGAAGTCGGAATTCAATATCTGGCAGGATCCCGAAGCGGCCGCGATCGTCTTCGCCAGCGGGGTGCCGGTGGTCATGGCCGGGCTGGAAGTCTGCAATGCCGGCAGTATCCTGCTGTCGGAGGCAGAAGAATTCAGACATGGCGGAAAAGTATCAAAGTTCTGCTATGACCTGATGAAATTCTATGGACTCTATGCCGTGAACCGCGGTTGGGACAGGACACCGATTTTTGATATCACACCGGTGATCTGGCTGCTGTATCCTGAATTGTTCAAGGCAGAGCAGATGGATGTTGATATCGAGCTGAACGGGGAGTTCACCCGGGGCATGACTGTCTGTACGCCAACGACCGGCAGGCCGCACACCGTCCTGCTGGACACCGACCGGGAAGCGTTCATCGGGGTCTTCCTGGCGGCGCTGAAGAAACTCGATCAGATATACGCATAAACACAAGACACAGGCAGACCCTGTGTCTTTTACAGGAGAAATGAATATGGATATTTCCGATCAGATTGATCTTCTGCTGGAAGAAAACGCATGGGTGGTTGACATCCTGCCGGAGCAGGTGCCGGCGGAGCGGGGCAGCCGGTATGCCATGTTTGACGCATACATGGACAGCCCGGAAATGTCGGAAGCGTTCTGCGTGAAGCTGAACAGCATCCTGACAAAACTTTACTGCTACCATGATCTGACAGTGTACCTGCCGGCGGAAGAAACTGCCATGGAACAGCCGCAGATGACGGATATCACTATGGCTGTGCGGGCATGCCTGCTTGGGGAAGAGAAAAGGGATGCAGTGACCGAATTCCTCGTAAAAGGAAAAAAGCAGGCCATGATCATGCTGTGCCGGCAGGATTTTTACATGACGGTATTTGGCGCAGACGATGACCTGCTGCGCCTGGTAAGGCTTCTGGCCGCGTCCGAAGGGCTGTATGTCCGGCCGGCAGCCATATAATAATGGTGAAAGTGGGTTTTGCTTTGTAATCACAGGTACTTGTGATAATATATATAGCGTTGAAAATTTAGAAGATAGATATTGTAGGAGTAAGTTGGAAAAAGATGGAGAAGTACAAGAAAAGCTGGGATTTTCACGGCCGTACGCTCACTGTAGAAAACGGTGAGATGGCCAAACAGGCAGGCGGTTCCGTACTGGTTCGCTACGGCGACACAGTCGTTCTGTCCGCTGCTACTGCCAGTCACGAGGCGAAGGATTCTGATTTCTTCCCCCTGACGGTTCTTTACAACGAAAAAATGTATGCGGTCGGTGAGATCCCGGGCGGATTCCTGCGCCGGGAAGGAAGACCTTCCGAACATGCAACCCTGACCTCAAGACTGATCGACCGGCCGATCCGCCCGCTGTTTGCGGAAGGCTTCCGGAACGAAGTGCAGATCGTCAGCACGGTCCTGTCGGTTGACCCGGACTGCAGCAGTGAAATGGCTGCGATGTTCGGTTCTTCACTGGCGGTCTGTGTATCTGACATCCCGTTCAACGGTCCGATTGCCGGGGTTGTCGTCGGCAAGGTTGACGGTGAGTATGTCATCAACCCGACGGTTGAGGAAACCGACCGTTCGACGCTGAATCTGACGGTTGCCGGCACAAAGGATGCCATCAACATGGTGGAAGCCGGGGCCCAGGAAGTCAGCGAGGAAGAGATGCTGGAAGCGCTGGCCATCGGCCATGACGCAATCCGGGAACTCTGCGCCATCCAGGAAGAAGTTATCGCGGCCTGCGCAAAGCCGAAGATGGAAGTCGTGCTGTATGAAATCAATCCGGTTGTCAAGGCGTATGTGGATGAACATGCCCGGAAGCGGATCGAAGAAGCCGTATCCATCAAGGGCAAGCTGGAACGCTATGCGGCCATTGATGAACTGACAGCGGAAATGGAAACTGCGGTCGGTGAACTGGAATGGGAAGATGAAAAGGCCCAGGCCAAGGCCATGAAGCAGGCCCGGGAATACTGTGTTGAAATCGAAGCCGGTGAAGTCAGGCGCCTGATCTCCGAAGAAAAGATCAGACCGGACGGCCGTAAGCTGAACGAACTGAGGCCGCTCGACAGCCAGATCGACCTGCTGCCGCGGGCTCACGGTTCCGCCATGTTCACCAGAGGCGAGACACAGGTTCTCTCAGTCACAACCCTGGGTTCTCTCGATGAAGAACAGATCATCGATGATGTCACAACCATCAAGGGCAAGCAGTTCATGCATCAGTACAACTTCCCGCCGTTCTCGGTCGGTGAAACCGGCCGTATGGGCAGCCCGGGAAGACGGGAAATCGGCCACGGCGCGCTGGGTGAAAGAGCCCTGAAGCAGGTCCTGCCGAGCAAGGAAGAATTCCCGTATACCATCCGTACCGTAGCGGAAGTCCTGGAATCCAACGGTTCCAGTTCCCAGGCCAGCATCTGCGCCGGCACAATGTCCCTGATGGCAGCCGGTGTTCCGATCAAGGCCATGGTTGCCGGTGTGGCCATGGGTCTGATCACAGTCGGTGATACATACAGCATCCTGACCGATATCCAGGGCATGGAAGATCACTACGGCGACATGGACTTCAAGGTTGCCGGTACAAGGGAAGGCATTACGGCACTGCAGATGGATATCAAGGTATCCGGCATCAGCCAGGAAATCCTGCGGGAAGCCCTGGCCCAGGCACATGAGGGCCGCATGCAGATCCTTGACAACATGGAAACAGCAATCAGCGAACCGCGTGACCATGTATCCGAATGGGCTCCGAAGGTTGCCATGATGAAGATCCCGGTCGACAAGATCCGTGATGTCATCGGCACCGGCGGCAAGACCATCAACCAGATCATCGAAGACTGCGACGGCGTCAAGATCAATGTGGAAGAAGACGGTTCCATCCAGATCTACCACATGAACCAGGCGATGATCGACAAGGCCAAGGGCATTATCGAAGACCTGACCCGGACAGCCAAGCTTGATGAAATCTATGAAGCTACCGTGGCTGAAGTCAGGGAATCGTTCGCCTTTGTCACCCTGTTCCCGGGAACAGACGCTCTGCTGCATGTCAGCGAAGTGGCCTGGGAAAGAACCCCGAAGATCTCGGATGTCCTGCACGTCGGTGACAAGGTGACTGTCAAGGTCATCAGCATTGATGAAGCCGGCAAGGTCAAGGTATCTGCCAAGGCCTGCCAGCCGAAGCCGGAGGGCTACGTCGAGGAAAAGAAGAAGTTTGCCAAGGCCGGCGGAAACCGCAGGAACAACACGAAGCCGGCGGAAACATCCGGCAACGTTGAAAGACGGGTATTCAAGAAGAAGAATCCGGCAGAAGAATAAACCGGCCGGTTCCGTAACATTCTGACTGTACGGCAGTGATTATTTCACTGCCGTATTTTATTTGCGGCAGGATGGATATGCCTTGATTGACAGGCACAGAACAGCTGTGAGATACTGACTCAGTTAAAGCACATATCAGCGGATCGGCCATATATCTGCAGGTTGAAAAATGACAGAAAATCAGAAGGGGAAAACAGTACTTGTCACAGGCGCTGCCGGATTTATCGGGGCGGCTTTGAGTGCGGCTTTTCTGAAAGACGGCAGGACAGAGCGGGTTATCGGGCTTGATAATCTGAATGATTATTATGATCCGGCCCTGAAAAGGAAACGCCTGGAACTGCTTTCCGATCCCGGTTTTGTTTTCATCCACGGTGATATCACGGACCGTGACCTGCTGGCCCGGCTGTTTGCGGAATATCATCCGGATATTGTCGTCCACATGGCAGCCCAGGCCGGGGTGCGGTACAGCCTCATCAATCCCGATGCATATATCAGCACCAACATTATCGGTTTTCACTGCATCCTCGAGATGTGCCGGCAGTATGGCGTGCAGCATTTTGTGTTCGCGTCCAGCTCCTCCGTCTACGGGGATGCGGATCATTATCCCAGCGCGGAAACTGATCCGACGGACAAGCCGCGTTCCCTGTATGCGGCAACGAAGAAGGCGGATGAACTGATTGCGTATGCTTACGCCGACATGTTCGGCATACCGGTGACGGGCCTGCGGTTT
>JAFOIT010000061.1 GCA_017420585.1 Solobacterium sp. | reverse complement strand
TAAATGTTCTTGTTCATGTTTTCCGCCTTCCTTAGTTAATATAAAAATACCCGTATATCCTGCATAAGGACGAATACGGGTATTCGTGGTGCCACCTTAATTTATTACTGCAAGCAGTAATCTCTTTTCTGCTCCTGATGAGAGCATAGCGGCAGATAACGGTCCGCATCCGGATCAGTCTACTGGGATCATGTCCGTTCGGTGATCAGCTCCAGGGTGTTCTTTCTCTTCCCGTTCAGCACCGGTTTCCACTGTACCCGGCTCACTGGGATGAACACTGAAAGATACTTTTCCCTTTCAACGCATATTTAAATTTACTATCAAGTCTGTGGCTTTGTCAACGCGCTGACACGTGATCATCCCGCCGTCCGGACCCGGCATACAGGGTACTGTTATGATGATTTCTATGATGTTCATAAAATACTTTTATGTATCATTTCGTTTTACCGCTTGATAAAAGCACGGATTTCTTCACAAAGTTTTCGAAAATCAGGCCAGGCGGCGCCAATACAAGCGCTTACATCCGTTGTTGTACAGATAGTATAAAAAATATTTTGATAGTAATTATAAATAATGATTATTGAACGTTCTCTTTCCTGATACGATGAAACCAGGAAGGGAAAGAACCGGCAGAAAACTGTTCCGCGTACCGGGGATCAGGCGGTAACAGCATTTTTTATATCAGAAAGGAGACAGGCCGTGCGGGAGGACAGCAGGTATATCTTTGAAGACATGCCAGTCATGCAGGCAGTGCTGAAACTGGCCGTGCCAACAGTACTCGGGCAGGTCATCCTGGTCATTTACAATATGGCTGACACATATTTCATCGGCCTGACCGGGAGTGATGCCTGCGTCACCGCTGTCACCGTCTGCATGCCCGCGTTCATGTTCCTGTCGGCCATCTCGAACCTGTTCGGCATCGGCGGGGCTGCTGCGGTATCCCGGGCGCTGGGCAGGCAGAAACCGGGTCGGGCAGGCAATGCCTCAGCCTTTGCCCTGTTTGGCTGTCTGTCCGTCACGCTGGTGTACTGCCTGGGGGCCTGGTTCCTGCGTGATCCGTTCATTAACCTGCTCGGGGGAAGCCATCCCATGGTGCACGGCATTGCGGCGGAGTACCTGACGGTCACAGTGGTCATCGGCGGGGTGTTCACCGCTGCCGGGGCACTGCTGGCGCATCTGGTCCGGGCCGAGGGACGTTCCCTGCATGCCGGTTTCGGCATCATGATGGGCGGTATCCTGAACATCGGGCTTGATCCCCTGTTCATGTTCGTGTTCCTGCCGCCGGGCCGCGAGACACTGGGTGCGGCAGTTGCGACTGCCCTTTCCAATACGATTGCCTGCGTGTACTATGTGATCCTGCTGGTGCACCTGCGCCATCACCAGACTGCCCTGACATTCCGGTTTGATCAGAATGCCATGGTGGAGGATGTCTTCCGGGAGATCATTCTGACCGGTCTGCCGGCCTGTCTGATGACCCTGTGTGAAAACATCTCCTATGCCGTGCTCGATCATCTCATGGCCGCTTACGGCATGGCATTCCAGGCCGGCATCGGGGTTGCCAAGAAGATCAACATGCTCGCCCACTGCATCGTCCGCGGGATGGCACAGGGTGTCCTGCCGCTGATTGCCTACAACTATGCCTCCCGGAACTACCAGCGCATGATGCAGGTCATCCTGCACTCCTCCCTGCTGTCCGCCGGCTTGTCGTTTGTGACCATGCTGGTGTTTGTGGTGTACGCACCGCAGCTGGTCAGCATCTTCATCAATACGCAGGGCGATTCGCTGCTGTCCGGCACGAGGTTCCTGCGCATCCTGGCACTTGGCTGTCCGTTCTCGGCATTTGCCTACGCTGTCATCTCCTTCTTTCAGGCCATCGGCCGGAACTTGAAATCGTTCTGCCTGGCTGTGCTGCGCAAGGGCGCGCTTGATATCCCGCTGATGTTCCTCATGAATGCCCGGTGGCAGGGCTGCGGCATTGTCAGTGCCACCCCGTTGGCGGACATTGTGTGCTGCCTGACAGCAGTGTATCTGTTTGTCACATGTCTTCATCAATTGAAGAACACGGCGTTTCATACTAAACTAGAGCAAAGCAGTGCCTGAAGACGGCACAGAAGGAGCCGATCATATGCTTGATCCGAAAATCAAAACACTGCTGAAGGTTGTCGAAACCGGAAACTATACTCAGGCTGCCAAAGCGCTGAATCTTACTCAGCCGGCAGTCAGCCAGCACATCAAAGCACTTGAAACAGAACTGCACGTCAAGCTTTTCGAACGGGCCGGCAACCATCTTGTTCTGACCAGAGAAGGCAACACTGTCGTAGACTATGCCCGGACAATGATGTCTCTGTACCGTAATCTGCAGAGCAATCTGGCGGATGAAGCCAGCGGTACACTGTCGCTCAATATCGGCATCACGCATACCATGGAAAGCAACCGCATCTCGGAAGTGTTTGCCAAATATGCAAGTGCCAACAGCGGTGTCTCCATCAAACTGATTACCGGTACCCAGAACATCCTCAAAAACAGACTCAAGAACTACGAACTCGATTTTGCCATCATTGACGGTAAAGTGACTGACCCGCAGCTGCACAGCATGCAGCTGGAT
>JAFOIT010000060.1 GCA_017420585.1 Solobacterium sp. | reverse complement strand
CGGGTTTCCAGGTCAAACAGCTTTTTGTTCGCATCTTCGATCCCGGCATTGATCTCTTCAATTTCCTGCACCAGCACGGTGATTTCGATTTCTTCCAGGCGCTTTTTCTTTTCCCGGTAGATCTCAGCCTTATGGGCCTGCCGCTTCAGCGGGGAGACCTGTTTCTCCAGTTCAGCCAGGATATCCTGGGAGCGTTCCAGGTTGTTTCGTGTACGCTCCAGACGGCTCAATGACTCGATTTTTCTTTTCTTGTACTTTGCCACCCCGGCTGCTTCTTCGAAAATCCCGCGGCGGTCCTGGGGTCTTGCTTCGGCAAATGACACAACATTGCCCTGCGAAATGATGCTCAGTGAATCCTTGCCCAGGCCGGTATCCAGAAACAGGTCAACGATATCCTTCAGCCGGACAACATTGCGGTTGATCAGGTACTGCGCCTCCCCGTCACGGAACAGCCGGCGGGTTACTTCTATTTCATCCTTGTCGGTATTCAGGACATGTGCGCCGTTGTCAAAAACAAGCGTTACTTCCGCCATGCTCAGCATGCGCCGGTCGGCACTGCCGGAAAAGATGACATCGTGCATTTTCTCACCGCGCATCTGCCGGGCACTCTGTTCACCCAGAACCCAGCGGACCGCATCGGAAATATTGGATTTTCCGCAGCCATTCGGTCCGACAATCCCGGTAATCGGGTTGTCAAACGAAATGACAGTTTTATCAGCGAAGGATTTGAATCCCTGCATTTCAATCCGTTTTAAAAACATTGTTATCTCCTCAGATACGCGACAATTATACCAAATAGCAGGATATGATGGAACACAAAACCTGTCCCAACCCGCTGTTTCAATAAAGAAAATGACGATTATTATGCAGAAAAATGCCATCCCTTTGCGCGGGATGGCAGGTTGTGGTTTAGTTCTTCTCCTTCAGCAGGGCAACGATTTCCTCGAGGGCCTTGAGCTCGTCGCTCTTTTCCGGTTCCGGCTCCGGTTCCGGGGCCGGTTCTTCCGGCTTCTTGTGCATTTTGTTGATTGACTTAACCAGCATGAAGATGCACAGGGCAATGATCAGGAAATCAATAATGTTCTGGATGAACTGACCGTACTTGAGATATACATTGGCTGCTTCGTCGCCCTTGTCAACCAGCAGGATCTGCAGGGTCGAGAAGTCATTGATCTTGAAGATGCTGGCAATCAGCGGCATCAGGATATCGTTGACCAGTGAAGAAACGATTTTACCGAACGCAGCGCCGATCATCATGCCTACGGCAAGATCCATGACATTGCCTTTCAGGGCAAATTCCTTAAATTCTTTCAAAAAGCTCTTCATATGCTTCCCCTATAATCTCCTTTTGTTCCGCCGGTGTTTCTTCCGTGAAAATAATGAAGCTGCCCATACAGTCGGGATTTTCTGCCCGGTATGGCTCCGGTTCCAGAATCTCAAGAAGACTCTTTCTATACCTTAGAGGGTATACTTTTTTATGACTGTCTTCAAGATATTTGGCGCTGTTTTTTGCCCGTATGCCGTTTTTGATATACATCAGTGTGCGGCGGCCGTAGACCAGCCGGTAGAACGGCGGCACGAAGCCGTAACGTTCCGCAAAAGCCTGCAGACTGGCGCGGATATGGCCGTCCTGCATTTCACTGGACAGGATGATGCTGTCAGCACCGGCCCTGAACAGGAAGGCAGCAGCGTAACTGTTTGTGCAGTTAAACGTCATGCCGGCGGTGAAATGCTCCGGGGCAAGGGACAGGTCGCCGATCTGGGACAGGATGCTGTGATCCGGCACCGGCAGCTGTTTTTCCTGTATGACCGGCATGACCGGATGGCTTCCGTCCGGAACTGCCCAGGCACAATGCGGGGGCAGCTGTTCCCCTTCCTGCTCAGCCATGACCAGCATGCGTTCCTCCGGTAAGGCAACCGGCTTCAGCGCAAGGCTGTACGGTTTGGGCCCGCTGCGGACATGGGTGAGGCTGCGCAGCCCGGAGAGCCCGTCAAGGGCCTGCCGGCGCAGTTCATTCAAAGCTGAGACAGACAGGAAGGCATTTCTGCATTCCCCGGAAACGGCCGTGACTTCATAATAGGAATCACCGGTCTTTGAGAAGGCTGCGGCCAGGCGCTGATGGTCCAGCGGGGCTTTTCTGGCTTCCTGGACGATCTCCTCACTGACTGATGATGCGGTGTGGCCGGCCTGATCCTGTACTGTCAGGACAGCCGGCTGACCCGGGATCAACGAGTATGTCATCTTAACCGGAAGCCGGGCCGGTCCTGCCTGGATCTCCTGCTGTATTCTTTCAAGCAGCCGGCTGTCAGTTGTTTTCTGCAGTTTCTGCCCCTTCTTCGGGAACGGTTTGGAGCGGCAGTCAAGCCAGACCAGGTCACCGGCAGCGGCTTCATTGACCAGCCTGCCGTTTTTTTCGATCCGCACAGCCGTCAGTCCGGTATCGTGCGGTTCGTTCAGGATCCGCAGGCCGTCGTGCTGATACAGGGCATCGCTCAGCCTGACAAGGACCCGGCCGTTTCTGAACTGTTCGACAGTCCCGATGGTTACCCCCATATGGTTCGGCCGGTACGGGCTCATTCTTTCCGCAGCTGACGCATTGAACAGATGGCCATGGCTGAAGCCGCGGTTGAACATGAGCATCAGGTCTTTCAGGCGTTGCCTGGAAGGCTGATAAGATTCCCCGCGGTAGTACGCATCAATGGCTTCCCGGAAGGTCCTGATCACCAGCCAGACATATTCAGGCCGTTTCATGCGGCCCTCTATCTTCAGGCTGCTGACCCCTGCTTCAATCAGTTCCGGGATCCGGTCAATGACATTCAGATCTTTCGGACTCAGCAGATATTCCCCGGCCTCGTCACGGAAGGAATTGCGGCCGTCAGACCACTGATAGCGCAGCCGGCACAGCTGGGCGCACATGCCGCGGTTGCCGGAACGGTTTTTCATGGCCTGGCTCATCAGGCACTGGCCGCTGTAGGAAATACAGATGGCGCCGTAGGCAAACACCTCGATATCGATCCCTTCGGCAATACAGTCCCGGATGACATCGAGCGGCGTTTCCCTGGCAATAACTGCCCGGGCAGCCCCCTGCTCCTTCATGAAGCGCACCCCGGCCGCGTTGTGGATATGCATCTGGGTGGAACAATGCAGTTCCAGATCCGGATAGACCTCCCGGATCCAGTGGAACAGGCCGAGATCCTGGATCAGCAGCGCGTCCACATCATGCTCATAGAGAAAACCGACTTCCTTCTGGGCTGCGGAGAATTCCTGCTCGAACAGCAGCGTGTTCATCGTGACATATACTTTGACCCCGTGGATATGGCAGTATGTGATAGCCTGCACCATTTCCTCATGATCAAAATTGCCGGCGAAGGCGCGCGCCGAAAAACCGGTGCCGCCCAGGTAGACAGCATCGCATCCGGCGGCTACAGCCGCTTTGAGAGCTTCCATATTGCCGGCCGGAGCCAGCAGTTCAATCTTCTTCTGCATATGTTCTGATAATCCGGTATGCCTTGATCAAATCTTCCGTACGCATCCGGGCATTGGCCCCGGAAGTGCTGGGCAGCGCGATATGCGGCAGATCACACTGCACATGCTGCACATATAACCGGCTGGCTTTTGTGCCGGTTGTAAATACGGCCCGGATCTTTGTCCCGGCTGTAAAAGCCGCAATGTCGTTTACGGTGACATCGCTGATTGAGGCGTCGGCGCTGCCCTGGATCCGGCAGGACCCGATGACGTCCCAGAGGGCAATGCCATGGTCCAGGCAGAATTGGCGGCGGTCCGTGATATCCGCTTCAAAAACAGCGGCCATGACCCGCCAGAACCGGTTTCCCGGGTTGGCATAATAGAAATTCCGGGTGCGGGAAACAACAGACGGGAATGAACCAAGAATGAGCACCTGAGAGTGCTCATTCCATAAAGGTTCAAACGGATGAATCAGCAGGTCACGCTTCAACGTCGTAGACACTGAGGTATTCCTTGGCAAGTCCGCCTTCAGATGTTTCCTTGAGTTCAATCGGAATCATCTCACCGGTTTCGTTCATGGTATGGACGACCATATCAAAGGAAATGACATGGTCCTTGATACGGGACATATGCTTGGAGAGCAGTGCCGCATCCCTTGCCCGCAGGATACCCATGCCGTTGCGCTCGATGCACGGAATCATGACATAACCGAGAACCGGGTCGCAGGTCAGGCCGAGGTTGTGCTCCATGCCGATCTCAGCTGCGTATTCGATCTGTTCGATATTAAGTCCTTCCAGATAGGCAAATGAAGCCGCTGCCATGGATACGGCCGCGCCGACCTCTGCCTGGCAGCCGCCGACTGCACCGGAAATAGTCGCGTTTGTCTTGATGACATTGCCGAAGACACCGCCGATGGCCAGGGCATCGACAACCTGCTCCTTTGGATAGGAACGGTCTTTGATGTAGTAGTAAACAAGGGCAGCGATAATGCCGCAGGAGCCGAGGGTCGGGCCGGTGACACTCATATGGCCGTCGGCACTTTCTTCACATGCCGCATAAGCATAGGCCATCAGCCGGACACTGTCGCGTTCTGCCGAGCCGCAGTATCTTGCCTGTTCATACAGTGATTTGGCACTGCGCAGGAGGGCCAGTTTGCCCGGCAGGTGCCCTTCCGCGTTCAGGCCGCGCTCAACAGCATCGATTTCGGCATCGACGATTTCACTCAGGAAATACTTGAGGTCAGGTTCATAGGAATACACATAGTCGGTCAGGCTGATGTTCTCCTTTATGAGCCGGTCATAGATTTCCTTCCAGTTCTTTTCTGTATAGAGGTCATCGTTCCATTCCAGATGCTTTTCCTTGATGCGGATACTGCCGCCGCCGACCGAGAAAATGGTCCACTTGTGCTGTTCGACCATGTTTTCATCAAGGGCCCGCAGGTAGAAGCCGTTCGGGAATTCTTCTTCCCAATCAAGTGAGAACTTGACTTCCGTATGCCCCGGCAGGGAATTGATGATGATCGCATCCGTATGATGCCCTTTTCCGGTCAGGGAAAGCGACCCGAAGAGTTCCGCGTCATAGTACGGATACGGTCCGAATTCCTCAACAAACAGCTTGCACGCCCGGTGCGGCGCGATGGTGTGGGAACTGCTTGGACCCGGTCCCACTTTGTAGAGTTCTTTTAATGATTGCATTGTTTTATTCTCCCCAGAAGGAACTGTTCAAATCCTTCTTTACCTCCGATAGTACCGTTTTTGATCTGCTGGTCCAGGGCCGCCAGCCGGTCCAGAATTGCCAGAATATCCTTTGAGGTCATACCCCGGGCACTGCGCAGTTCCCGTTCCGGGAAACGGCGTCCCGTATACTTTTCGATCCGGTCGAAGGACATGCCGCATTCATCACATCTGACTACATTATATACACTTCTCAGCCGGTAGGCCAGCAGCGGAATGACCGCCTGATGGGACATTCGTTCGATCGTGACCAGTTCATCCAGGTACCTCATCATTCCGGCCGCATCACCGCGCAGGAATGCGTCGCCGAATTTCCAGACATTGACCTCCGGATTGACGGGTATCAGGTGTTCGATATCGACCCGGTCAAGATCACTGGCCCCATAAAGCAGCAGTTTGTCCATGGCCCGGTAAAACTGTGTGGTACTGCCGTCAATCCGTTCATCCAGTTCCTGCCGTGCGTCCCGGGTAAGGCGCAGGCCGTTTTCCCGCAGGGTCCGGTCAATCTCAATATTCAGCTCATTCCGGGACATCTGGCTGAACGTGCGGTGTTCAACGGTTTTATTGAACCAGCCGGAAAGCACTTTATATTCCTTTGTCCGCTTGTCGGCATCATACCCGAAGCAGTACAGGATCAGGTCGGCATCGTCGTTCGGATCGGCACAGTACCGTTCCAGCAGCCGGGCAATGTTCTGATCCTTCGGTTCGCTTTTCCCTGTCCCTTCCTTGCGGCTGCGCGAGCTATGCAGAAAATACGGACTGTCGATAATGACAGTCCGTCTGTCTCCGAATAAGGAAATCGTGCTGCATGCGGAAAGCACATCTGACAAACTGAAAGATGAGCGGACAGAGCCATCGATATTCTGAATATTCTCCGGCAGGACACCTGATTTTTTGATGATGTCCTCCCGGGCCTTGGCCATACGGTATGTTTCCGTACCTTCCAGCAGATAGATCATGTAAATATTATATCAATCTTTCCCTGCGCGGTCACAAGCAAGTTCATACGGGGCAGGAAGAAGATCGAGATATCCCCTTCTTCCCGGGTTAGCAGATATGGCACATGGGCATTTTCCAGACGCTTAAGCACCCGGTAATCAGGATGATGATAAATGCTGTAGGCCCCGCATGATATGACCGCCAGGCGCGGCTGCACGGCATTGAGCAGTTCGGCCGCAGTACCGGTCTGACTGCCGTGATGGGACAGCTTGAGGATGTCGGTCCGGAGACTGCCGTACTCACGGATCAGCCAGCGCTCGGTATCCTGTGAGATGTCACCGGTAAACAGATAACGCAGATGATTCACTTCGGTATAGATAACCTGGGAATTGTCATTGTCGCTGGCATGCCGGGTTGTATTCAGATCAAGCAGAAGAAACGGTCCGGCCTGCCGCTGCGCAAAGTATCCGGTGATAACCGGACAGTTGTATTCAGCTGCCAGCAGTGCGGCATTGCCGGCGTGGTCGTCGTCATCATGCGAAACAAAAACAGCATCGAGCCGGCGGATACCTTTGGCATCAAGCAGATGGGTGATGTTGTCATGCTGGGATGGTTTGCCGGTATCGATCAGGATGCTGCAGCGGTTCAGCGGGCTGCGCAGCAGGAAGCAGTCCCCCTGCCCGACATTGAGAAATGTAACTTCACCAAGGGGATGAAACAGACCTAGCAGCAGAAAGCCGTACAGCAGACCGGTTATCAGCTGTATATGCTTTTCATGCCGCCGTAATGACAATGCCAGGACAAGGAAAAACGGCAGGCCGGGACCGAGCACGCTGCCGGGGATGCGGAACGGCCGGAGCAATATCCCTGCCTGGTCTATCAGATTGACAATTGGGACAATGGGGAAAACCGGCAGAACAACGGTCAGACAGCCCAGCCAGATGAGCATGCCGCTGAGCATCCGCAGCCATGGGAACAGCAGGATTCTGGCCGGATTGACGGCGGCGTCGGCCAGACTGGCCAGTACGGAGAGAAACAGGAACCGGTTCCAGCCCGAGGCCATGTCCCCGGACAGAAACATGCGGTAAGCCATGATCAGCTGGAAACCGGTGCTGGCGGCCGCGGCCGGATACAGGACCAGCATGACACAGGCGGTTATCCCGGCCCGCTCATGCCGGCTCAGCTGCTGATCAGGCAGTGCGTGGTAAAGCAGCCGCTGGGTCAGCAGCAGCGGAAAATGATAGAAAATGCACAGAAACAGATTCAGCCTCCACATCAGTTTCCTTCTTCTGCCGGCTGACACTTTCTTTTTCAGCATGCTGTCAAGCAGGGCCAGGGCTGCCGTCCAGGAAAATCCGCTGTCCTGCAGCAGGCCGGAAAAGGAATAATCACTGCTGCGGATACCGAGCAGGATGCGCTGCAGCACTGCCCCG
>JAFOIT010000059.1 GCA_017420585.1 Solobacterium sp. | reverse complement strand
TCATGCTGGATCTTCATGAGAACGGTCAGGGACCGCATGGACTGATTGCTGGTACGACCGGCAGCGGCAAGAGTGAACTGATTATCACGCTGATTCTGTCTCTGGCTGTAAGGTACAGTCCGGATGAAGTACAGTTTGCAATTATTGATTTCAAAGGCGGCGGTGCAGCGTCAGCTTTTCATAATGAACAATGGAAGCTGCCTCATCTGATCGGTGATATATCCAATCTTGAACCGGAAGACATGAACCGTTTTCTGACTGCTTTCCGTCAGGAATGTGAAGCCAGGGAAAGGGATTTCCGGATCCTGGCAGGAAAAACCGGAAAACCTGTCATGAATCTGGCTGGCTACAGACAGGCCTGGAAGCGGCAGGAGAGCTTGCCGTACCATGCTGAATTGATCATTATTGTCGATGAATTTGCCGAACTGAAAACCCAGCAGCCGGATTTCATGAAAGAGCTCATCAGCATTGCCAGAGTCGGCAGAAGTCTTGGTATCCATCTGATTCTGGTTACGCAGAAACCGGCCGGGGTGGTTGATGAGCAGATCCGGGCAAACTGCAGGTTCCGGATCTGTCTGAAAGTGCAGGAACGGCAGGATTCCATGGAACTGCTGCAGGACGGCTGTGCTGCCGCAATCCGCAGGACAGGGGAATTTTATATGTTCAGCGACAACACGATGCAGCATGGTATGGGCGGTTACGTTCACGCGGACGAAGATATCGAAATGCAGTATATTGAACAGCTTGACAAACAGCTGAATGTAACGGCTGTCTGGCATGGGAGGGAAAAGGGAACACAGACCCAGCTGCAGGCAGTCATGCGGGAAATCATGGATCAGCCGGAAACCGCAGTATCAAGGTCACCATTCTGCCTGCCGTTTCCTGTTTGCGGTACCGTGACTGATAAAGACCGTCCATCCGGGGTATTGGCTGTGCTGGATGATTACCGCAATCGGCAGAACCTGCCGTTTTATGCAGGACAGAATGCAGGCATCACAGCTGTTTTCTGCCGCGACCGCGATGAAAAGAAAAGGTTCCTGCTGTCATTGCTGTATACACTTCTCGAAGAATATGAACACATTGAAATATACATTGTTGATATGCTGAATATCCTGCCGGATGAACTGAAATCATCGGTGCTTATTATTGATATCCTGCGGGAGGGTGAAAAAGAAAAAATCATGAATATGCTGATTCATCTCAGGGAGCACGGCCCGAAACGCTGCCTGATTCTTACGGATACAGGCATGACAGCGACTGATGAAGATATACGCAGCGGTTTGCAGGAACTCTATTCCCGTGTCCGGAACAATGATCTTCATATCTTTCTGTTCGGCTCTGCGGCTTCTTCCATTTCCTACCGGGATCTGGCCCTGGCTGATGTCCGGATTGCCCTGAAAAACGATAATCTGCAGGAACTGACGGCAGTCTTTGAAAAACCGGTCCGCAAACCGATCAGACAGGAACGACGTATGCTGATATGGAACGGCCGGTTCTATGAAGGCATGTGGTATGCCTGTACAATGGCAGATCTGAATGTATTGATCGATAAGGAACAGCCGGCAGAAAAGTATATTATTCCGTATATGCCGGATATTCTTCCGGTCTGTGCGCACGAAGAAAGTGTAATTGTGCTGGGGAAGGACAAAATGACGTATGAATGGGTCATGTTGCCGAAGGATCAGAATCTGCTGGTTCTGTCCACGTATGGTGAGGAATATGGTTTCCTGGCGGAACGGATGCTGAAGGAAAGAAACCTTGCGGATATGGAAGATATTGTTTCTGGAACAGGGAAGGGTGTGTGCTTCATGACACTGGATATGTACCAGCAGCATAAAGACCGCCTGCCGGCCGGTATCCCGGTCCTGTACGTCGGCAGCGGCTTTCATGAGCAGTACCAGTTCAGAATCAGGAAATCCGTTACCCTCGGGGAAAAGGATGCAGTGCTTTTTGAGCGGCATGGAAACAGGGTGATCCGCCTTGCTGAATAGACCGGAACAGATCCGTATCATCCTCTATCCGGTTACGGAAGGCCGTTACTATGAGTACACCGTAACTGCCTCGATGACATTCCGGCAGATCCTGGAACTGCTGCAGAAAAAAACCGGGATCCTGGCGGAAAGGAACCCCGATGACTTGGCAGTATTTGAGCGTCAGTCACTGCAGTATTGTGATCCTGATGTCAGGCTGGACAGACTGCGTGTGGCCGACGGCATGACTTTTCTGGTTTACTGATCAAACCTGCGGCGGTATGAGCATCTGCGGCAGAGGGCTTCGCTCAGTCTGTGCTGCCGGAATCCATTGACAAGATTCTGATACCGTTCCGACTGCATGATCTCTGATAAAGTCTGATGGAAAATATTGCCGAGGGCGATGGTGCCGTGGGCATCCAGACAGCAGGGGACAACCGTACCGTCGGCCAGCACAGCGAGCTGATTGATCCCGCCCAGGCATGTACCGCTCATACTGTTTTCATTACTCTGTTCCGGCCATGAGAAAGCATTGTCAAAATCCACATAGATATTCGGCATGATGGCATAATTGTCCGGCCGTCCGGTCGGTTTCATTTCGTACTGTGCACAGATCATGTCAAGACACTGTCTGGTTTTCGGCAGGTCACTTTGATCATCACGCCAGAAGCGGATCTCGCAATACGGGTGCCCGGCTTCGGAGGCCGACCGGCAGAACGAGAGGATTCTGTTCATATATTCTGCCGGATCAGGTTCCGGCTGATATTCAATACTCTGCAGGGAAAAGGAAATCTTGCGCAGCGATGGATGCAGGTGCAGGTTTGGCCAGCGGTCCAGAAATGCTGCATTGGTAACCAGCTGGACATGAAAACCACGCCTGTCACAGACCTGCAGCAGTCCCTCCAGCTGCGGATGCATGAGCGGCTCTCCCTGAACATGAAGATAGATATATCCGGTCAGCGGTTCGATTTCATCCAGCACATGCGAAAACTCCTGAACAGACATCTGCCGCGGTGTCCGGCTGTTCTTGTCACAGAACGAGCAGTTCAGGTTGCATGTATTGAGTATTTCGATATAGACGCGCTTGATCATTCAGTTTTATGCCAGTCACTGCCCCGGCACCAGAGCGACAGCTGTTCCTGGTTGGCAAGAGAGTGCAGGAAGTTTTTCCGGGCCTGCGGGTATTTCCTGTACAGATTCTGCAGCAATTCCTTGACTTCCTGCCGTTCGGTATGACCGTCATTCGGACAGGTGCTTTCCACCACCGGCAGCTGCAGTTCCTGCAGGGCAGTCTGACGGATATCATCTTCAAAGCAGTATACCAGGGGACGGATGAAATCCATATTGGTGTTGCTCAGGTGCATTGCCGGCGTGAATGTGGCAATCCTGGCCCCGTGCAGCATATTCATGAACAGCGTTTCCACCGCATCATCCGCATGATGGGCAAAAGCAGTTTTATTGCAGTCGTATTCTTTGGCAGCCTTGACAATCGCGCCTTTTTTCAATGTGCTGCAGAGACTGCAGTCAACCGTCCCGTTACGGCGGGGATGCAGCTGCAGAATATCGTACAGCCGGGTCGGATAATCGATGTAGGGAATATCGTTTTCCGCCATATAAGCCCGCACAGACGAAAAATCCATGCCCGGGAAGCCCATTTCAAGATGGATGCCGAGGACAGTGAATTCCTTGTTGTCATAGCGCCTGGCAATGTGCCTGTACTGGTGCAGGGCCTTGAGCAGGAGTACGCTGTCCTTGCCGCCGGAAACCCCGACACAGATCCGGTCACCGTCATTGATCAGACCGAAATCAACATCTGCCCGGCGGATCGCGCCGAGAATCTTTTTATATGACATGGCCGTCCTTTCCGTGCAACATTATAGCATCAGTCGTGTATAATATGGCTGATTATGGATACTGTACTGCTCATCAACAAACCGGCCGGCATGACTTCTTTTGATGTTGTCGCCCGCTGCCGCCGAGTGCTGCATGAGCGCAAGGCAGGCCATACCGGCACCCTTGATCCGGAAGCTTCGGGACTGCTGATTGTCCTGACCGGGAAATATACAAAATATCTTCCTTACTGTGTACATCATCATAAACAATATGCGGCGGAATTCCGCCTCGGCATGAAAAGCGATACCGAGGATATCTGGGGCAACGTCACGGAAACCGGATTAAAAGCCTTGCATTCGGAAACTGAAATGCAGGCGTTGGCAGACCGCATGACCGGCCGGTATATGCAGATTCCGCCGATGTATTCTGCCCTGAAAAAAGACGGCCGCAAACTTTATGAATATGCCCGCAAAGGCATTGAAGTGGAGCGCGAACCGAGGGAATGCCATATCGATTTTCTGCGTGTGCAGAAACTGTCAGAGGATCACTGGGCCCTGCAGGCTACGGTTTCTTCCGGCACATATATCCGCACCCTGATAACAGACCTGGCCGCCCTGGCCGGTGAAGACGCAGTCATGAGCGCCCTTGTCAGGACCGGCATAGAAAACCTTACCCTGGAAGAAGCAGTATCATTGGATTCATTGTCCCTGGAACAGATACCTTCCTTTGATATTGCCAGGATTCTGGATCCTGAACTGCCGCTGGTGGAAGTACCGGACCCTTTGCCGATATACAGAGGGCAGGCAGTTTCTTTGCCGCGGGATGATGAAATTGTGATTCTCTGCTACAATAAACAAATACTGGCAGCGTATGAGCATCGTGATGACGGTCTGTATCATTGCCGGAGGGGATTGTTCTGATATGAGAATCATGAAAATTGACCTGCAGAAGCCTGTACAGCATACATTCCCGGTGATTGCCTGCATCGGGTACTTTGACGGTATGCACAAAGGCCATCAGGCGCTGATTGAAAAAACGATCTCCATGGCCAGGGACAGACGCTGTGATTCCGGGCTGATTACATTTGATCCGGATCCCTGGATTACTCTGAAAAAGGAGCAGCATGTCACGCATATCAATACCATGCGGCAGCGGATCAACCTGGCTGCCCGGATGGGTATCCAGAATATCATCATCCTCAATTTCACTGAGGAGATGTCCCGGCTGAGTCCGGCTGAATTCACTGACCGCGTGCTGAGCACACTCAATCTCAAAGGGCTGGTATGCGGGTTTGATTTCCGCTATGGCTACAAAGGGGAGGGAAACAGTGAAACGCTGGCGCATGACGCGCTTTGCCGCGTTACTGTTGTTGAGCCCGTTACCGATGCCAACGGCAAGATTTCCACATCCCGGATCAGCGAGCAGATCATGGCCGGCAATGTCGCTTATGCGGCGGATATGCTTGGTTATTACTATGAAATCCAGGGCAAAGTTGTCCACGGCCGGCACCGCGGCCATGACCTGGGCTTTCCGACTGCCAATGTCAGTGCCACTAGCGAATATATCAAGCCAAAGCCGGGTGTCTATGCCGGTTATGCCGTTGTGCACGGACGCCGTTACCGGGCCATGATCAATCTTGGCCATAACCCGACCATGAACTACCGGGATGATCTGTCGATGGAAGCGTATATCCTGGATTTCAACATGGACATCTACGGTGAACGCATCAGTATTGAATTTGTCCGTTATCTGCGGCCTGAGGTCCGTTTCCGCACCATCGGCAACCTGATTATGCAGCTGGAGCAGGATGCCAGGGATGTCCGCAATACCATTCCGCTATGAAACAGGAATACCTTGATGAAATAAAAGCAGTTCTCAAAGAGGACTATGAAGCATATCTTGCTGCTATGGAACAGCCGGCTGTACGCGGTTTCAGAATCAACACGCTGAAAACTGATCCGGACAGTTTTTTTTCACTGACCGGATGGCAGCGGAAACAGACCCCGTTTGCGGAAAATGGTTTCTATCTGGAGAATGATCTTCCGGTCAGCCGGCAGAATGCCTATGCGGCATCGCTTTTCTACATGCAGGAACCCAGTGCTTCTGCTTCCGTGACCTGGATGAATCCCGGTCCGGGCATGAAGATTCTTGATCTCTGCGCAGCCCCGGGTTCCAAAACAACCCAGATTGCTGAAGCCATGCAGGGTCAGGGACTCCTGACCGCAAATGAAATTGATCCGGCCAGGGCCAGGATTCTTGTCGAAAATGTGGAACGGCACGGAATCCGGAACTGTCTTGTACTGAACGCCGACCCGCGCGATGTCGCCGCGGCTTTTCCGGAATACTATGACATGGTCCTGGTAGATGCCCCGTGTTCCGGTGAGGGCATGTTCCGCAAGGAACCGGAAGCCGTGCAGGCCTGGTCCCCGGAACATGTGCAAAGCTGTGCCCGCAGACAGTCCCATATCCTTGACAGCGCCTGGGAAACATTGAAACCGGGCGGCATCCTGCAGTATTCGACATGTACGCTGAATACCGCGGAAAATGAGGAAACCATTGCGGCGTTTACAGTCCGTCATCCGGATATGCATATTATCGGCGGAACCTTCAGTTTTGGCCGTCCGGGGTTAGCGCTTGGTCAAGGCACGGAACTGGCCCGGCGTATTTATCCCATGGATGGCGGTGAAGGGCATTTTGTCTGCCGGCTGCACAAAGACGGCGAAGGGAAGGACTATGATCTCCCGGTCATCAAAAGTGACCCGGTCCCGCGCTGGCTGTTTGAACAGCTTCAGGATACGGCACCGATCTCCTATGCCTACATACTTGTCCGCAGCAATAAAGTCTATGGCGGCATCTGGCCGATGATCAGAGCCGGTAGGTGCCGGATCATGCGGCACCAGGTACTGCTTGGTGAAATCCGGCGGGACCGGTTTGAACCGGATTATGCCTGGTGCATGGCGGATGGTGCCTTCTGGCATCACAGATTTGAACTGGATGATGAAAACATGGAAAAGTATATGCGGGGTGAAAGCATTGCATATCATGGCGAAAAAGGGTGGTATGCGCTGCTCTGGCACGGATATCCCGTCGGACCCGGGCGCGGGGACGGCTCCCAGATCAAAAACAAACTGCCCAAAGCCCTGCGCCGGCGTTGAACGCTGATTGATAAAACTGCTATAATACGAAAGAGGTGAAACTATGGCACAGGATTATATTGTCTTAAACAGCAAGGAAGAAAACGGCATGATTGCCATTAATAAATCGGTTTTCCAGTCCATCACGGAGATATCCATTGATGAGATTGAAACTGCATCCAGGATCACTTCCTCGGCCTTCAGCAAGCCGGTCCAGATCAAGATCGACAAGAACAACCGGCTGAATATCATCGTTGACATCAATGTCAAATACGGGGCCAATGTGAACGCGACGTGTGAACTTGTACAGAACAAGATCTACGAGAATGTGGCTTTCATGACCGGCTACAAACCCAATGATGTTACCGTTAATGTGCTCGGTTTTGATATCTGAAAAAGCATATTGACAATACTAATAAAGACTGATAAATTATACAGGTACTCAAATTACGGAAAGCAGAAGTATCGCTTCTCACCCGATGTCCGCAGGATATGGGTCAATGCCGAAGAATCAGTATTTTCAGGCAGGTGCGATACATGCGCCTGCTTTCATTTAAAGGAGGTATACTTGCAATACGTTAGACCGAAAAGAAATGTACCGGAAGAACTGGTAAACGAAAACATCCGTTTCCATGAAGTCCTTGTTATCGGACAGAATGGCGAACAGCTGGGCGTTATGATGCGCCGTGAAGCCCTTGAACTGGCATATGATCAGAATCTTGATCTGTACTGTGTGGCCCCGAATGCGAAGCCGCCGGTATGTAAGATTCTGGATTACGGCAAGTTCCACTTCGCTGAACAGAAGAAAGCAAGGGAAGCGAAGAAGAAACAGCACGTCACGGAAATCAAACCGCTGCGGCTTTCCCCGGTCATTGATCAGCATGACTTTGATACCAAGCTGAACCAGTCCAGAAAGTGGCTGGAGTCAGGACAGAAAGTCAAAATCGATATGCGCTTCCGCGGTCGTATGATCACCCGTAAGGAAGTCGGTGAGCAGGTCATGAAGAAATTCATTGAACAGCTTGCGGATATTGCAAATGTGGAAAAAGCCCCGAGTATGGAAGGCAACACGATGTCGGTCGTGCTGTCCCCGAAAAAGAAGTAACAGCACGAGGAGGAACAGAAGATGAAAGCGAAGGCAAAGAAGCCGAAGAAGATTCGCATGAAGACCAAGAAGACTTTCGCAAAGCGCGTAAAGCTGACTGGTACAGGCGAAATGAAGACAAAGCACAACTATATCTCGCATTTTGCGGCTAACAAGACACACAAGCAGAAAAAGCATCTGGCTAAGCCGACCCTGGCTCACAAGACAGACTACAAGCGCGACAAGCAGCTTCTGCAGGGTTAATCGGGAGGTGAACGGAAATGAGAGTAAAAGGATCCACACCGACAAGAAACCGTCGTAAAAAGGTTCTGAAGCTTGCCAAGGGTTATTTCGGCAGCAAGCATCTGCTGTACAGAACAGCGCATGAACAGGTCATGCGTTCGCAGCGGTATTCCTATATTGACCGCAAGCAGCTGAAGCGGGAAATGAGAAAGCTCTGGATTGCCCGGATCAACGCGGCAGCCAGACTGAATGATCTCAGCTATTCCAAGCTGATGCACGGCCTGAAGGTTGCCGGCATCAATATCAACCGGAAGATGCTCAGCGAAATCGCCATTCATGATGAAAAGGCGTTCAAAGAGCTGGCTGATACAGCGAAAAAAGCACTGGCGGCTTGACAAATCTGAAGAAGGAACGTAAAGTTCCTTCTATACGGCGCGTTGGTGAAGGGGCTTAACACACCGCCCTCTCAAGGCGGCATTCACGGGTTCGAATCCCGTACGCGTCACCATGATAAAACAGGCACCCTGCGGGGTGCTTTTCTTTCACTGAAGAGGGATGTTAGAATACTCATATGACATACGAATTTCATACAGATACTGACCAGAAACTTTTTGACCGGTTTGTCATGGCATCAGACCAGAATACACTGTTCCAGTGCAGTGACTGGCTGAAGATCAAGACAAACTGGCAGGGGATGCTGACCAGTGTAACGGAAGCCGGTGAAATCGTGGCGGCCGGGCTGGTGCTGATCCGTCAGATGCCGCTGGGAACAACACTGTTCTATCTTCCCCGCGGACCGGTCATGGATTACCATAACCGCGAACTGCTGGAATTTTATTTTGCCGGTTTAAAAAAGACAGCCCGGCAGAAAAAGGCGATTGCCATACGTTTTGATCCGGCGGTCCTGTCCAGATGCTACGACTACCGGCAGCGGCATGAAGATCATCCGTATATGAACCAGGATATCATTGATGCCCTGAAGCAGCTTGGGGCCGTGCACCGCGGGTTTACCGTGAAAATTGAAGAGAGCACACAGCCCCGTTTCAACGCGGCCATGACCGTGGATCCTGATTACCGTGAAAGACTTGAGCATAAGACCATGAAATGCATCCGGGCAGCAGAGCATAAGGGCATTGAAGTGCTGGAAGGTCCGGAGTATATTCCAGCCTTTGCCCAGGCCATGCATTATACCGAAGTGCGTAAAAAGGTGGCGCTGCGGAATGAGGAATACTTCCGCAACATGATGAACGTCTATGGTGACCGTGCGATCTGCATGGTCACAAGGCTGCGCTTCCCGGAACAGCTGCAGAAGCTGCGTGAGGCAATTGCCGTTAATACTGAAAAACTTGCCGGCCAGCTGAGCAAAAAGGAACGGGCAGCCGTGAATCAGCAATTGCAGAACGATCAGAAGGAACTGCAGAAACTCGAACAGGACTATGAACGTGAAGGCAGGGATGAAGTGGTCACCAGCGGTATTCTGGCGGTTTACAACGATTCCCTGATGGAACTTTTCTACATGGGCAATCATCCTGACTATCTGCGCATGTACTCCAGCTATCTGCTTTATGCCCGCTGCCTGGACCGCTGTGTTGACCTGGGGATCCGCCACTGCAGCTTCGGCGGCATTGAAGGCACCCTGGACGATGGGCTGACCCTGTTCAAATCCAACTGGCTGATGCAGGTGGAGGAATATATCGGTGAATTCAATATTGTCCTCAATCCGTTCATGTACAGTCTCTTTGACAAGGTTTATCCGTATCTGCTCAAGACAGCTGCCAAACTGCGCGGGAGGGAATCCTGATGAAGTTTGTCACTGGTGTTGATCCGGAGCGGTTTGATGCCTTTGCCATTGCCTGCCCGCTGAACCATTACAGCAAGACTTCGCCGTTTATCCGTCTCATGGATGCGGAATACGACGAAGGGGAACTGCTCGGGGTGGAAGATGACGACGGACAGCTGATCGCCTCGGCTGTCATGCTGCACAAAAAGACAAAATTCCCGTTTGCGCAGTACAGCTACTGTCAGTACGGGTTCAATCTCGATATTGCCGACCGGGAACTGCTGGATTTCTTTGCCCGCAGCCTGCGGAAACATGCGGCTGAGAAGGGGTCATTCTTCCTCCGCATGGACTTCAACATCACCCGGCTGGAACACGAAAAAGACGGCAGACTGAAGGAAAACGGCTTTAATCACGAGTATGTGACCGGAATCCTGCAGGAAGCTGGTTTCCGCCACCTCGGCTATAACTACGGTTACAGCGGCAACTGGATGAGCCGCTATACGTACCGGCTTGATCTTGATCAGCCTTTTGATAAGGTCCTCAAGGGCATCAAGCGGTGCAGCACCCTAACCAACAAGAACAATGACCGCTGTGTGCGGGTTCATAAAGCCGGCCGGGATGAACTGGATATCCTTGTCCGCAACGAAGAGGATCTGAGCCATGTGCGCGGTTTCCGGCCCAAGGACATCACCTGGTTCCAGAAGCTCTGGGATACCTATGAACCCTATGTGCACTATTATGTGGTGACCACCAACTTCCACCAGGCCAGGTGCAGCCTTGAAGCCATCGTGGAACGGGAAGAGAAGCATCTCCTGCTCATGAAGGATGAAAACAAGATGGCACCTGTCCGCAAAAACATTGAGGCGCTGAAGAAGGAAATCAATGAGATTCAGGAAAAGGGCTATGACCGGGATGAAGAGGTGCCGCTTGGC
>JAFOIT010000002.1 GCA_017420585.1 Solobacterium sp. | reverse complement strand
TGTCCCGGTGTATCCGGCCGCCCGCATCCAGGCCACCGTACCTGACATATAATAGCCTTCGTTGTCGAACAGAATGCCGTCCATGTCAAAAAGAACTGCTTTGATCATTGTTTTTCTCCCGGCATTATTCTACTGTATTTTGCCCTGATTACCAATAGGACAAAGCCGGACAGTTTGTTTTCTGTCCGGAGCCGGCAGAACAAAAGTGCCCCGGCTCAGGGCACTTTTTCAGTATGGTTCAGAATTCTTCTTCGGTTTTGACCGGTTCCGGTTCTTCGGTTTCTTCCATTTCTTCGATCTCTTCGTCATCCAGGTCATCCAGGTCCAGATCACTGTCGTGAACCTCATTGAAAGAACGGCGGTTGCGCAGGTCCCACTTGTTGCCGCTGAGGGCAGCGAACCGGGTGTCCAGCATCATATCGGAATAGAATACCGCTTTCTTGCGGTTCACCTTCTCCGGCGGGATCTTCATCATCTTTACGACTTCCTGCCACAGCCGGGAGAATTCGATTTCCTTCTTCCGCCTGGACATGACTTCATAGGCTGCGTCAGTCATTGTTTCCTTAGTTGTGCTCATCGAAATCACTCAAACCTTCTTTCATTACATATGTTCCGGAGCACTGACGCCGATGCAGTCAAGGGCATTCTTCAGTGTGATCTCACAGGCCTGCACCAGGGCGACGCGCTGGGCCGACTGTTCCGGGTTGCCGGGGTCAACAATCTTGGATTCATTGTAGTAGCTGTGGAATGCCTGGGCAAAGCGGGCAATGTAGTTGACCATCTTATGGGGCATCCGGCTGGCGGCCGCATCCGCGATGACCTGCGGGAACTCATTCATGAGCTTCAGCAGGGTCAGTTCCTTCTCAGTATTGATGAGATCATATTTGTCACATCCGGTTGTTTCCCCGGCCTTTTCCAGGACTGAGCACATTCTGGCATGGGCATACTGGGCATAGTAAACCGGGTTTTCGTTGGACCGTTTGGTGGCCATATCCAGATCGAAGTCCATCTGGGTATCGGCAGCCCGGCTGGCAAAGAAGTACCGTACGGCATCCACGCCGGCCTCGTCCATCAGGTCACGCAGGGCAACCGACCGGCCGGAACGCTTGGACATCTTGAATTCCTGGCCGTCCTTGATCAGCCTGGCCATCTGGATGATTTCCACTTCCAGGGTATTCTCCGGCAGGCCCAGGGCGGTCAGGGCCGCCTGCACCCGGGCGATATAGCCGTGATGGTCCGCCCCCCAGAGGTCAATCAGCTTCGTGTATCCCCGGTTATACTTGTCCAGGTGGTAGGCAATATCCGAGGTGAAGTATGTATAGGCACCGTCGCTCTTGATCAGCACCCGGTCCTTATCATCGCCGAAGTCGGCTGTCCGCAGCCACAGGGCGCCGTCCGCTTCATAAATCCGGCCCATGCCCCGCAGCACATCCAGGGCGTCCCGCACCAGGCCGCGGTCATACAGTGACTGTTCGCTGGTCCAGACATCAAAGTGGACCCGGAACTCGTCGAGGTCAGCCTTCAGTTTGGCAATTTCCGCCTGCAGGCCGTATGCCCGGAAGGCCGGCAGGCTCTCTTCCTTCGGCATATCCGCGTATTTCGTGCCTTCTTCTTCCTTCATCCGGGCGGCAATCTGGATCAGGTCCGCCCCGTGGTAGCCGTCTTCCGGCACCTCGGCATCAATGCCGCAGGCCTGCAGATAGCGCGCCTGAAGTGATTTTGCCATGTTGTTGATCTGGTTGCCGGCATCGTTGATATAGTACTCCGGCAGGACATCGTAGCCGGCTTTCTTCATCATCCGGCACAGGGAGTCACCGATGGCCGCGCCGCGGGCATGCCCGGGGTGCAGGTCGCCGGTCGGATTGGCGGATACGAACTCCACCATGATCCGCTCACCGTGCCCGCTGTCGGAGCAGCCCCACTGACTGCCGGCAGCCAGCACGGCCGGGATGACCGACTGCAGGGAATCGTGCTTCATGAAGACATTCAGGAAACCCGGTCCGGCAATTTCCAGTTTTTCCGCGTTCACGCTGTCTGCCGCAAAGACCGCCGCGATCTTCTCGGCTGCCTCACGGGGTTTGAGACCGGCCCGTTTGGCCAGTTTCATGGCACAGTTGGTGGCGTAGTCGCCGTGTGCCTTGTCACGGGAAAGACTCAGTTCGATATCACCGGCTGTCACCGGCAGTTCCAGCGCCGCCGCTGCGGCCCGGGCAAACTCTTCTTTCAGCTGATCTTCAATTCTGCTCATCTGTAGTTCCTTTCCATTCCCAGACGAATGTCTGCTGCAGGACCATCTGTTCCCCCTGCATAAGTCTGTATTCCACGGTTGTTTTCCCCTGTTCCGTATCATAGCGGAGCAGTTCCGTTTCCATCTCTATCAACCCGTACGGTGTATGTACGGTGCCTGTCCCCCGGCTGTCTGTGTTCAGGATGATTTCCGTTACCGTTTCCCCGAACCGGCGGATCACGATTTCTTCCGGCGTGAACAGGACCTCATGCCGGACAGTATTGTCTTCCTTCTCCGCATAGCTGAGAATACCGTCGGAAAACCGTGCTCTGCCTTCGGCGAGTACTGTTCCCCGCGGCATTTCCGCCGTGAATTGTGTCAGTCTGATCCGGCCTTCCATGCGTTTACTTAACGTATTATAGCCAAGCAGTTTTTCTTGTCAACAGAAAAGAAAGCGGTTTCCTTCGATTTTCCGAAGACAGCCGCGGCGGGTCAGAAAAGAAGCCGGAGCCGGCTTCTTTTTTTACTGGTTTTCGGATGCGGGGACCGGGAAGAAGACCCGGTTGTCACTCAGCAGCGGGGCCTTGATCAGACTGGCCACGATGCTGGAAGCGGCTGAGAGCTCGCGGATTTCCCCGCCGTGCATGCGGATCCAGATGGCGTTTTCCCGCTGCCCGCTGTAGGGCTCATACGGGCGCTGCCGGACGGCCTGGTGGGCCAGATAGTATTTCGGGTCATACCCCTGCTGCTGCAGCACTGCCGTGATCTTCTCGATATTCTGCTGGGTCCCTTCGGCATAGTCGAACAGCCGCCGGTCACGCAGGCGGGAAGCCAGGTCCGCCGCCACCGGGTCATCGCACCGGCTCAGCAGCTGGAACCCGTAGCTGCAGGTATATTCATCCAGGACAAAGAATTCGTCCAGGGACAGTTTGCGGTTCGCCGCCAGCGGCTCGAATTCCGGGATTGAATGCGGGAACTTTCCGGCATCGGCCAGGTCGCGCAGCCGCACGAACAGCTGGGCAATCAGGCTTTCATAACTGCGGGCAATCGGGTGGTAATACACCTGCCAGTACATATGATAGCGGGCCATGATGTAGTATTCCACGGCATAGACGCCGCTTTCCTTGACCACCAGCCGGTTATCGCTGACCCGCAGGGTCCGCAGCAGCCGTTCAAGGTCAAACACCCCGTACTTCGTACCGGGGAAATAGGCATCCCGCAGCAGATAGTCCATCCGGTCCGCGTCCAGCTGGGCACTGACCAGCTGCGGCAGGATCGGGTTGGCGCTGCGGTGGCGGATGACGTCGGCCACATCTCGGGCCAGTCCCGGCACGCAGGCCTCCATATAGCCGCGCAGTTCGGGATCCTGTTCGATGATCTCACAGGTGTATTCTTCATGGGTTGCCGGGGTCACCGCCTCAAAGGCGTGCGAATACGGGCCGTGGCCGATGTCATGCATCAGCCCCGCCAGCATGACCGTGACCTTTTCCTGCTCCGTCAGGCTGCCGGCCAGGTCCTGCACTTCCGTCACCATCCGCCGGACAATCTCATAGACACCCAGGGAATGCTGGAAACGGGAATGATCCGCCGCGTGGTAGACCATGTGCGCCCCGCCCAGCTGCCGGATCCGCCGCAGCCGCTGCATCCACCGGGAGTTGATGCACTGCCAGATCACTTCATATTCCACATGGATGTATCCGTGCACCGGGTCCCGGAGAACCTTCACTTCATCTGTTTTTCTGAACATCGTCTTCCTCCAGCAGGACAACCGCCTGGCACAGCACCCCTTCGCCGTGACCTATGAAGCCCATCTTCTCCCCGCGGGTCGCCTTGACGCTGACCCGGCCGATATCACACTGCAGATCGGCCGCGATATTGGCCCGCATCGTTTCGATATGGGGCGCCATCTTCGGCTTCTCGATCAGGATCAGGCTGTCCACGTTGCCAATGATATAACCCCGCGCCCGCATCAGTTTCACGACTTCCCGCAGGATGATCCGGGAATCCGCCCCTTTCCATGCCGGGTCGGTATCCGGGAACCAGCGGCCCAGGTCCCCCAGGGCCAGGGCCCCGAGAATTGCCTCCGCCACCGCGTGCAGCAGGCAGTCCGCGTCACTGTGGCCGGCCAGCCCCAGTTCATAAGGAATGTGTACGCCGCCGAGAATCAGTTCCCTTCCCGGGACAAGCTGATGAATATCCGTTGATTGTCCGATCCGCATAGTCTGTTCTTCTTTCTGTATCTTCATGTTAGCAGAAAAAAACCGCGCCTTACAGTGCGGCTTTCTCTTCTTCCTGCCGCAGCCAGCCGGACAGGAAGTAATACCCCGATGTGATCACAAAACACAGTACCCAGGTCAGTGAGAAGCACCAGCCGATGATGGAAATATCATGGCTGTAGCGCACCGCCACGGCCAGATAGACCTGCCGCATGACAACCATGCCGGCGATGGACGAGATCATCTGCACGAAACTGCGGCCCGAAGCCCGCAGCGCGCCTGAGTAGATGTGGTGGACGGCCAGGAAGATATAGAACGGCGCCATGATCCGCAGGATAATCGATCCGGCCCGGATCACTTCCGCGTCATCGGTAAACAGCCCGATCAGCGTCCCGGCATTCAGATATTCAAAAGCCCCGACGGCCACGACGATGGAACAGGACAGGACCAGGCCCGCCCGGACCCCGGCTTTGACCCGGTCAATCCGGCCCGCCCCGAGGTTCTGGCCGCAGAACGTTGCCATCGTCATGCCGAGGTTGTAGATCGGCATGGTCAGGAAGGCATCCACCTTGCCCGAGGCAGTATAACCGGCCACCGCCGCCGAGCCGAACCCGTTGATATAGCCCATGACCACCAGGTTTGAGACGGACACCACGAAGCCCTGCAGGGCCGAAGGCACACCGATGCGGATGACTTCCTTCAGCACCGGCAGATCAATCCGCACCTCCCGGGGATCCAGGCGGAATTCCCGTTCGGTCACCATCATTTCCCGCATGACCAGGCACATCGAAATGAATTCACTGAGGATCGTCGCGTAGGCCGCCCCGCTGACCCCGAGGTGCATATACCGCACCAGGATGATATCCAGCACGATGTTGAACACCGAAGTGATCATCAGGTAATAGAGCGGATGGCGGGAATCACCCGTTGCCTGCAGCACCCCCGTGCCGACGTTGTACATGACCAGCGAAATGACGCCGGCAAAGAAAATCGTCAGATAGGTTCTGGCCTGGTCCATGACATCCGCCGGGACATGGACCCACACCAGCATCCGCCGGCTCATGAAGATGCCGAAAACCGTCAGAAACAGCCCGGCCAGCAGGCCGACCGCGGTCAGTGTGTGTACCGCTTTTCGTTCCTTTTCAATATTACGGGCCCCGAAAGACTGCGAGATGACCACCCCGCCGCCGACTGCCAGGCCCTGGAAAATCATGATGATGACGTTGATGACCGGGGTAGCCGAACCAACCGCCGCCAGGGCGGTATGCCCGACATAGTTGCCGACCACGATGGAGTCCACCGTGTTGTACATCTGCTGAAACAGGCTGCCCAGCAGCAGCGGCACGGCAAACCGGATAATCGCGCTGTAGATCCCGCCCGAGGTCATCAGGCCGCTTTTTGTTGTTTCTGTACTCATATAAAAAGATTTTAAAGGCGGTTCAGACGGATTGCAATGCCGATTATAATAGGGTTATGAATCACTGCGGCCTGCCCTATCCCGTACAGGAATGCCTCAGCCTGCTGAACGAAAGCGGGTATGAGGCTTTCGTCGTGGGCGGGGCCGTGCGGGACATGTATCTGGGCCGGCCGGTCCATGATTATGACATCACTACCAACGCCCTGCCGGATCAGATGAAGCAGGTCTTCGCCGCGCACCGGACAGTGGAAACCGGCCTGAAGCACGGCACGCTGACTGTCATCATCAATCGGATGCCGGTGGAAATCACCACCTACCGCACGGAATCCGCATACGGGGATCACCGCCACCCGGACGCGGTCGCCTTCACGTCTGACCTGGCCGCAGACTGTGCCCGGCGTGACTTTACCATCAACGCCATGTGTTTCCATCCGCTGGAAGGCGTGATTGATTTTTATCACGGCGAAGATGACCTGCACCGGCATATCATCCGTACCGTCGGTGAGCCGGCCGAACGCTTCCGGGAAGATGCCCTGCGCATCCTGCGGGCCCTGCGCTTTGCGTCCGAGCTGGACTTCACCATCGAAGCCGGCACGGCGGCAGCGGTCCACAACGCCCGTCAGGACCTCTCTTATGTCTCGGCCGAGCGCATCCGGAACGAACTTCAACGGCTGCTGGCCGGCCCGGGACATGCCCGGATCCTGCGGGATTACCGGGACGTGGTGGAAGTGATCCTGCCGGAGCTGCAGATACTGGATGAGGAACAGTGGCTGACCATGGTGCAGCGCCTGCGCGGGGATGATCCGGAGGTCCTGCTGGCGGTGCTGCTGACAGCTGTGAAGAACCCGGAGGACATCCTGAAACGCCTGAAGTATTCCACTGCTGACACCCGGGCTGTCCTGAACCTGCTCGCCTGCCGCTGTGATCCTGTGGATACGCTGTATCAGCGGCGGCTGTTGCTGAGCCGGCTGTGTGTGCCGGCCGGGCAGTATGCGGCTTTCCGGGCCTGCCTGGATCCAGGGCAGAACAAAACAGAACTCCGGGCTTCCCTGCAGGAAATTCTGGACCGCGGGGACTGCATCTCCCTGAAGCAGCTTGCCGTCCGCGGCACAGATATATCCGCCCTGGGTTTCCAGGACCGGCAGATCCATACCGTTCTGCACACCCTGCTGGACGCGGTCATGCGGGACGAGGTGCCTGATGAGGCCGGAGCCCTGAAAGCATATGCCGCCCGGTTTCTGCCGGGTCAGGAAAAGAAATAAGAACACTTTACTTGCAATTTCATGTGTAAAGTGTTTTTATATTTACAGCAGAAAGTTTAACTCACGATGAAGAAGATCAGTTTTGCCGCAATGATGAACATGATGTGCATGTGCCCGGGGATTCCGGATTTTTCTGCAGGCAAAGCTGATGCGGTTGAATTTCAGTTCTGAGTCTCAGCACTCGGAAGTCAAGAATCATTCTGCGGATGGCGCCTGCCATCCGTTTTTGTTTGAAAGGAGAAAGTCACGATGCTTACATGGCTGCACATCTGCCAGTATTCTTCCCGAATGTGAAACCCTTTCCATCCGGACATCGAAAGAATTTATAAAAAAAGGAAAGGAGCTTGAACATGTCTGAATACAAATTTGAAACACTGCAGATTCACGTCGGTCAGGAACAGCCTGATCCAGCTACCGATTCACGCGCCGTACCGATTTACGCCACAACTTCCTATGTATTCAAGGATTCCGCCCAGGCAGCCGCCCGTTTTGCCCTGGCCGAACCCGGCAACATCTACAGCCGGCTGACCAATCCGACCAACGATATCTTCGAAAAGCGGATTGCGGCTCTGGAAGGCGGTGTCGGGGCTGTGGCTTCCGCTTCCGGTTCCGCGGCGATTGCCAATGCCATCCAGAATATAGTTGCGGCCGGCGACCATATCGTCTCAGCCGTTAACATCTACGGCGGCACCTTCAACCTGTTTGCCAGTTCTTTCCCGGAACTCGGCATTACATCCACATTTGTGAATCCTTCTGACCCGGCCAGCTTCGAAGCGGCCATCAGGGAGAATACCAAGCTCCTCTATGCGGAGACGCTCGGCAACCCGAATGCCGATGTCATCGACATTGATGCCATCGCCGCCATTGCCCATGCCCACGGCATCCCGCTGTTTGTGGACAACACCTTCGCTTCCCCGTACCTGTTCCGTCCCTTCGAACACGGGGCCGATATTGTGATCCACTCCGCCACGAAGTTCATCGGCGGCCACGGCACCGTCATGGGCGGCGTTGTCATTGACGGCGGCCGGTTTGACTGGGCGCAGAATGACAAATTCCCCGGGCTCTCCAGACCCAACGCATCCTACCACGGCATCACGTTCACCGAAGCTGCCGGCAATCAGGCTTACATCATCAAACTGCGGGCCCACATCCTGCGGGATTTCGGGGCAGCAATCTCGCCGTTTAATTCCTGGCTGCTTCTGCAGGGACTGGAAACCCTGTCGCTGCGGGTGGAACGCCATACCGAAAATGCCCTGAAAGTCGTCGAGTATCTGAAGAATCATCCGCAGGTGGAAAAGGTTCATCACCCGTCGCTGGCAGAAGGCCGGGAAAAGGAACTGTATGACCAGTACTTCCCCAACGGGGCCGGATCCATCTTCACCTTTGAAATCAAGGGCGGCGCGAAGAAAGCCCAGGAGTTCACGGAAAGCCTCAAGCTGTTCTCCCTGCTGGCCAATGTCGCGGATGTGAAATCACTGGTCATCCATCCGGCTTCCACGACCCATTCCCAGCTGAGTGAGGAAGAACTCCTGGCCGGCGGGATCAAGCCGACAACCGTCAGGCTTTCCATCGGCACCGAACATATCGACGATATCATCGCCGATCTCGAACAGGCCTTCGCTGCTGTTGCCTGATTACCTCCGGCGGCAGAATCATCCGGTCAGCGGACTTGTCTTTTCCCCTTCTTCATATCTGAACCGGAATGCCTGCCAGCCCTGCCGGGCAGCAGTTACAGACAGAATCAGCCCCGTGCGGTTCTGTCTTTTATTTGCGCCGGACGGTTTGCCGGCAGGCATCTCTGTACACTTTCTCAAGCCGATTCCGGTTATCCGGCCTGGGGAATGGACAAATCTGATAAGCACCCTCTCTGTGGTTCATATTATGCGGAAAGAAATCAAGTGTTTTTATTACTTTATTTACACTTGCGCAATATTATAAAAACAAAACTTCATGATAATGAGGAATAATATTGTTAAATAATTTTATAACTCAAAGGATGATACCATGCTGAAAAGAACAAACACAAAAGATTTAATTTCCGACTCTTTTTATGAACTTGCAAAGTCAAAACCTGTAAACAAGATTTCCGTACGGGAGATTACCGAGAATTGCCAGATCACGACACCGATGTTCTATTACTACTACAAGGACAAGGATGATCTGATTTTCCAGCGTTTCAGCGGCGAACTGCAGGAAGCGATGGATAAACTGAAAAAACCGTATTATCTGGATGACATTCTCGAAGTATACCGGAAAGTACTGAAAAATGACCTCGATTACTATACAAATATCCTCCGGCATTCCCACGGCACCAATTCCCTGCTCTATACCGCGAGAACATCCGCAATCAGCCAGTGTGAAAAACTCATCATGGAGCGCTTCAATATGGAGACCCTGTCGGACGACATCAAGTTCATGATCGACTTTTATATCACCGGGGTAACAGCCAAGACACATCATCTGATGATTGTTGACCCGAAAAGCGTCAGAAACCTCATCCCGTGCCTGATGAAATGCCTGCCTGAACCGCTGGCTCCGTATCTTCTGCCGCCGACCGACAACAAGTAAACCGGCATATCCATGTCCATAACAAAAAAGCAGGATTATGAACTGATCCTGCTTTTCATTGTTATGTTCCCTTTTCAGTCAGCCAGCACTTTCTGGTAGGCAATCCGCGGACCGTTGTCTTCCCGCGGGATATAGATCCGCCCACAGGCCGTGAAGCCGTTCTTCTCAATCAGCCGCTGCATGGAATGATTGTCCGGGTGGGTATCAACCCGCAGGTTCCGGTATCCCCGCGCCCTGGCATATCGTTCCGCTTCCGCGAAGAACCAGCTGCCGACACCTTTCCCCTTGGCATCATTTGCCACGGCTGTCCGGTGCACGCTGACATACGGTTCATCGTTCAGCCAGCTGCCGTTTTCAATCACGGCATAGGTAGCCTCGGGAGCTTCGGTGATATAGCACACCCCGACGACTTTATCCCCGTCGGTGACCACATAGCCATGGCCGTCCGCCACATCGCTGACCACCGTTTCGCGGTCCGGATAGCCCCACTGCCACTGCTGTACGCCCTGGGCCTTCATATAGGCCTTGGCCTGTTCGTAGATGGCCGCTGCGGCATCCACGTCTTCCGGTCTTGTTTTTCTGATCTCCATAGTCATCACTGCTTAATGAACTTCTCCACATCAAGGACAAAGATTGTCGCCCCGCCGATCTCCACTTCGACCGGGAAAGAGGAATATCTGCCGACATCATAGCTCGCTGTGGACGGCACGATCTCCGTACGGCGCTTGGACTGCTCGCCGATGATATCAATGCACTGCTGCACCCGTTCATCCTCGGTTCCGACAATAATGGTTGTATTTCCGGCCCGCAGGAATCCGCCTGTTGTAGCAAGTCTGGTCACATAAAAGTTTTCTTTTGTCAGAGCGGAAGAAACATCCGACGCGTCGTCATTGGACACGATTGCAAGAATCAGTTTCATAGTCAACCTCCTGATACTTTTCTAATTCTATCACGTTCCCGCCGTCAGGGACGGAAAAGGATATGCAGGTGCGGGTTTTCATCACACGCCTTCCCCAGCACCATCAGCGTCCGGTAGGCATACGGCACATCGAGGATCCCGGCAATCGCGTCGTGGGTAAAGACCAGGTCTATATCATCCGTCACTTCCTGCAGACGGTCATACAGGGCATCCAGGTTCCTGCCGTAATAGTCCGTGAAATCAAAAATATCTTCCATGTAATCATGGATATCATCCCTGGTCTGCATTTTTGACGCATCTATTTTTATCCGGCGGCTCATTGTCATTCCTCCCCGTACAGCAGTTCAAACGTTTTGTAGTGATCATCTGTATAGTAGATCAGGCCGTCATTGGACCAGACGATCCTTCTGGCACCCCGCTTTTTGGCATGCAGCGTACCGATGTCACATTCATAGTAGATCCTGTCATCCGCTTCCGGCAGCTTTCCTTCGAAGTTGCTGTATTCATCACCGCCGATGCACATGCCCTTGATGATGCGGTTCAGGGCCCCGCTCTGCCAGCCTTCCGCCCGGGCTTCCTTCTTGGTCATGAAGTTGTCCGGCAGATGGCCGTAAACATGCAGGTACAGCGCCACCTCATCCTTGGAATCATAGACCCCGTGTTCATCCGGGATATTCTCCGCCACCGCGGTCACTGCCGGGGTCGGCGACGGGGAAGCCGGGGACGGGGCATGGGTGCACCCGGCCAGAACCAGCAGCGGGAGCAGCAGCCTGACAAACAGTTTTCTAAGCAGTTTATGCATGCCGGTCCTCCCATTCATTG
This sequence comes from Solobacterium sp., assembly GCA_017420585.1. Taxonomy (GTDB): domain Bacteria; phylum Bacillota_I; class Bacilli_A; order Erysipelotrichales; family Erysipelotrichaceae; genus Bulleidia. The sequence goes on along the minus strand of JAFOIT010000002.1, from coordinate 304 downwards.
CGGATATCATCATAGACAACCGCTTCGGCAAGGGCCTGGTAGGGCCAAGCATAGAAGATGCCGGCCAGCATGCCTGTGATCAGGGTCAGGATGCCCCACAGGATAAAGGACAGGTGGAAGACAAAGAGATCCCATTTGTGCCCGCGGGTCATCTCGGCGGACAGGTCCATCGCTTCCGCCGGCGTCAGGTCCGGGTAATCCTCCAGGATATACGGCACAAAGAGATACCGGTAAGCCGCCACGATGCCCGGTATGATCAGCACAAATGTCCACAGCAGGATCGTCAGGAACAGCCGCAGCATGG
>JAFOIT010000058.1 GCA_017420585.1 Solobacterium sp. | reverse complement strand
GTCCGGCGGTCAGCCGCAATGCCTTTTTCAGCCAGTTCGGCAATCAGGTCAGGCATGGAAATAATATGCTCCGCATCAGAACGTTCCCGAAGAATATTCAGTATCAGCAGGGTTCTGCCTGCCGCATCTCCATGAATCATGACAAACTCCTGTATTTTTTTATCATTGTACATGATTTTGTACAGTGATTCCATACACCGGGCCTAGACTGAGGGTGCGTCAGGGAGGTGTGTTATGAACCACAGTGAGAAATTTGCATTCAATACCGGGCTGATCATGCTGTCATACGCGTATGCGGCGACCGGTTTCGCCGCGGCTGCAGCAGCCTGCGGGCTGGCGGCGGCACTGATGGCGGCGGCGTGCCATTCCCTGAACCGGCTGCGGCAGAACGGGAAGCTGGTGCTGTTCCTGTTGATGCTGATGTATTTCTACGGGGAACAGGCCGGCCTGCATGCGGCGATGCGGGTGCTGCCGCTGCTGTCCCTGTGCAATGTCATCTATGCGCTGCTGTGGCAGGAAAGCTCCATCAAGGCTGTTCATGAGACCGAACGGATTCTCTGGCCTGCCGCAGGCCTTTCGCTTATGGCTGCCATGATCCTGCCGCCGGACCTGGTCCTGTATCTGGCGGCGGAAGTTCCTGCCGCTTCCGGCAGCCTGCTCAGCCTGGTGCTGCTGATCTTCGGCCCGGTGTGTGTGCTTCTTGGTCTGAAGAAATGGCGGTACTGCCGCCGGCATGTCACAGCAGTGAAACAATGGAGAAACAGGACCGAATAGAGTAAAATAGCCTTTGTGTACAACTATCTGATCAGAAAATTTGTTCCTGACAGCCTGCATCCGGAACGGGCTGATGTGAGGCTGGCATACGGCACCCTGAGCAGCGGGACAGGCATTATTGTCAATCTGCTGCTTTTTGCCGTGAAACTGGCCGTTGCCTTATCACTGCATTCCTTTTCGGTTGTATCCGATGCATTCAATAATCTGACCGACTGCCTGAGCAATGTTCTGGCCATGGCCGGGTTCAGGCTGGCCGGCAAACCGGCGGACCGCGAACATCCTTACGGCCACGGCCGGATGGAATACGTTGTCGGTTTTGCCCTGACGCTGGCAGTGATCATCGTCGGCCTGCAGCTGCTGCGCGACGGCATTCAGCATATCCTGCACCCGGAGCCGGCCCTGGCTTCCGGCGGAATGCTGGTGATCCTGGGAGTTACAGTGGCCGTGAAATTCTGGCTGTCCGGTTTGAACGGCACGATTGCTGACCGCACCGATAATGTGGCTGTCCGGGCTAGTGCCCTGGATGCCCGCAGTGACGCGCTCATCACCCTGATGACCATTGCGGCGCTGTTGCTGGAACAGACCGGCAGCCGGCTGCCTTTTGACGGCCTGGCCGGCGTATTTGTTTCACTGTTTATCCTGCGGGCCGGGATCAGTATGGGCCGTGATGTGATCAACCGGATTCTCGGCCAGCCGCTGCCGCTGGAGACCCGGGATCGTATCGTGCAGATCCTCCGGGAAGATCCGGAGGTTATCAGCGTTCATGACCTGGAAGTGCATGATTACGGCCCGGCCAGACGCATGGGCAGTGTTCATGCGGAAGTGCGGGCGGATATGAGCCTGCTGGAGGCACATCGGATCGTGGACCGGGCCGAGCAGCGGATCCTGGAAGAACTCGGTATCCGGCTGACCATTCATGCAGATCCGTATGATGAAACTGATCCGCAGACATTAAAATACCGGCAGCTGGTTCAGATGCAGCTGCAGGCCCTGGACAGCCGGATCACATTTCACGATCTGCGGTTGGATTATTCGGCCGAACCGCCGGTACTGTCCTTTGATGTTTTGATTCCCTATGACTGCGTGCTGCATACAGAAGAAATTGCGGATCAGCTGCGCGATGCCGTGGCGGCGGATCATATCCAGCTGGTGATCACCTTTGATCACGGAGATTCCCGATGAAGACACTGACAATCTGGCACACAAATGATATTCACAGCCACTTTAATGCCTTTCTGAAAATCGGCGGATATCTGGAGGAACACCGGCAGGAACATGATCTTCTGCTCGATGCCGGGGATTTCTGTGATTTCCGGTCACCGATGATCAACGGGACCGGCGGCACCGGCGGGATTGCGCTGCTGAAAGCTGCCGGCTATGACGCGCTCGCCATTGGCAACAATGAATTCTTTTCCGGAACGGATGCCCTGACGGATATGGGTGTGATGGGGCTGCCGCTGCTTTCCTGCAACCTGACCGACCTGGAAGGCAGACAGATCGGCCGGATTCTCCCATCAGTGATCATCCGGAAGGGCGATGTGCGATGCCTGGTCATCGGGTGCAGCCCGTACTGGGGCAGTGAAGAGGGCGACACATCGTTTATGGATATGACCGGGATCCGCACAGTGCCGCCCGGGCCGGCCGTCCGCGACGAGATCGACCGCCATGCCGGGCAGTATGATTTCTGTATCCTGCTGTCACATGCCGGGATCCGCCAGGACCGTGTCATTGCGAGAGAAACAGAAGGGATTGACCTGATCATCGGCGGGCATTCCCATACCGAGATGACTGTGCCGGAGAAAGCCGGGAAAACATGGATCCACCACAGCGGCAAGTACGGCCAGTATCTGGGCCGGATAGAACTGGCCCGCAGTGATGCCGGAGAGACCGAACTGCTCACGGCGGATAATCTGCAGCCTTCCGGTGAAGAAAGCGCTGTTCTGCGGGACATTTTTGCGGCGGAGGAACAGCGGGGCATCGATATCCTGAGCCGCAGCTTGTATGAAATCCCGGAACTGGCATATGATCCGTTTGCCGAGTGCCCCGCGATGAATGTGCTGGCTGATGCCCTGTGGCAGGAATACGGCGGCGAACTGGCCATCATCAACAACGGTATCCTGGAAGGCCCGCTCGGACCGCGGGTATCCCGGCTGCACCTGCTGCAGCAGGCGCCGAGTGCCCTGAACCCCACAAGTGTTTACTGGTCCGGAAAGCAGATCAAGGAAGCCCTGCAGTGTTCCCTGACGGAAGAATGGTACCGGCGGGAAGGCCGCGGGGCCGGGTTCCGCGGAAAGGTGCTGGGCACGCTCAGCGTCAGCCGCAATGTCCGGGTGGATCGGCAGTCGTTCCGGATGACACTGGCCGGGGAAGAGATGCAGGATGACCGGCTATATCATGTCATTACCGATGATTATCTGCAGCGGGGCAGCGGCTATACCATGCTCGGCTTTTCACAGGGTGACACACATTTCTATCCCGGGTATATCCGGGGCCTGCTGGAACGGATTCTGAACCGCAGGGAATACCTGGAAGGGGCAGGGATCAGGAGGGTTTACGATGAAAAAGATGAAGAGTAACCTGATGCTGCTGCTGACCGCCCTAATCTGGGGCAGCGCGTTTGTGGCCCAGAGTGTCGGCATGGACGCGGTCGGCCCGTGGACATTCGGCTGCCTGCGCAATTTCATCGGCGGCACAACCCTGCTGATTCTGATGCCGGTACTGGACCGGCTCCGGGGCAATCCGGCAGAAGCGGACTGGCATAATTCCCACCTGCTGGCCGGCGGACTGGCCTGCGGCCTGGTGCTGGGCATAGCCGGCACGACGCAGCAGTTCGGCATTCTTTATACAACGGTGGGAAAGGCCGGCTTCATCACTTCGCTGTATGTGGTGCTGGTGCCGCTGCTGTCACTGTTCCTGGGCCGGAAGGTCAGGGGGATTGTCTGGCTTTCGGCAGTGATCGCCGTAGCCGGGCTGTACTTCCTCAGCATGTCGGAAAGCGCGCTGCCGGGCCGGGGTGACCTGCTGGTGCTGGCCTCGGCATTCCTGTTTTCCGTCCATATCATGGTCATTGACCACTTCTCCCCGCTGACCGACGGGGTGCGGCTTTCCTGCCTGCAGTTCTTTACTGCCGGGCTGTTCTGCCTGGGCCCGATGCTGGTGCTGGAAAGACCTGTGTGGGCACAGATCGCGGCCGGAGCCGGGGCGATTCTTTATGCCGGTGTGCTCTCCTCAGGGGCGGCGTATACACTGCAGATCCTGGGGCAGAAGGACGCAGATCCGACGGCCGCCAGCCTGATCCTGTCCCTGGAAGCGGTCTTTGCGGCCCTGACCGGGTTCCTGATCCTGCACCAGTCGCTGAGCCTGCGCGAACTGGGCGGGTGTGTTCTGATGTTTACGGCAATCATCCTGGCCCAGCTGCCGGAAAGAAAATAAAAAAAGCCCGTTCTGCACGGGCTGGGTGAAGTATTATTTGCGGTCAGCGGCCTGGATCATCATACTGACGATCTTGCGGGCATAGGCAGCCGGATCATCGAGCGGCAGGCCTTCAATCAGAAGGGCCTGGTCATACAGGACATCCGTATACTCTTTCAGCTCTTCGGGGCTGTTTTTATATACATTCTGAAGGGTTGCGAAGATCGGGTGATCCGGGTTGATTTCCAGAATCTTCTCGGCTTTCATGCCGCGGCCGGCCGGATCCTGCTGGGCCAGGATTTTCTCCATCTCAATGGACAGGCCTTCATCCGATACCAGGCAGACCGGGTCATCCGTCAGCCGGGAGGAGATCCTGACGGCTTTGACATTGTCCTTCAGGATATCCTGCATGGCCTGCAGCATATCCTTGTTCTCTTCGGCTTTCCGCTCTTTTTCCTGTTTCTCTTCCTCGGTATCGAGGTCGAGGTCGGCCTTGGCGATGGACTTGAACTGTTTGCCGTCATACTCATTCATCATGGTGATGACAAACTCATCCAGGTCATCCAGGAAGCAGAGGATTTCATAACCCTTATCCTTGATCCTGGCAAACCCCGGGGTCTTTTCAATTTCCTCGATGCTGCGGCCGCTGGCGAAGTAGATTTCCTTCTGTGCTTCCGGCATGCGGTCGCGGTATTCCTTCAGTGTGACATAGCTGCCGTCCCGGCTGGATCTGTACAGCAGCAGGTCCTGCAGCTTTTCCTTTTCAATGCCATAGGACTTGTAGATGGCATACTTCAGGTTGCGCCCGAAGCTGTCAAAGAACTTCTCATAGTCTTCCCGCTCGTTCTTCAGCATATCGAGCAGGGCCCCGTGGATCTTCTTCTCAACGGAAGATGCCAGGGCTTTGACCTGACGGTCCTGCTGCAGGATCTCACGGGAGATATTCAGGCTGATGTCATCACTGTCAATCAGGCCGGTGACGAACCGGTAGGCATCCGGCAGGAGGTCGCGGGCCTTGTCAAGAATGAAGACACCCTTGGAATACAGCTGCAGGCCCGGTTCAAAATCCGTGTTGTAGAAATTGTACGGTGCCTCCGCCGGGATAAACAGCAGGGCAGTGTAGGAAAGGTTGCCCTCGACGCTGTAGTGGATGACCTTGCGGGGATCCTGCCAGTCATTGAACTTGGACTTGTAGAATTCATTGTACTCCTCCGGCTTGATCTTGCTGCGGTTCTTCTTCCACAGCGGGATCATCGAGTTGAGGGTTTCGGTCTCGGTATGAACGACGGTTTTGTCCTTGTCCTCAGGATCTGTTTCCGTCTTGACAACATCCATGACAATCGGATAGCGCACATAGTCGGAATATTTTCGGACCAGGTCCCGGATCCTGTACTCATCCAGATAGCTGCTGTACTTCTCGTCTTCGGTATCATCCTTCAGCTCCAGGGTGATGCGGGTGCCGGCCTCGGTTCTGTCACCCGGGGTGATCGTATAGCCGTCTTCACCGGAGCTGACCCATGTCCAGGCCTCATCCGAGAGGGCCGGCCGGGATTCCACCGTGATCTTCCTGGCAACCATGAAGGCACTGTAGAAGCCGACGCCGAACTGTCCGATGATATCGATGTTGCGGGTGGCCTTTTCCAGCTGTTCCCGGAATTCGGCTGAGCCGCTGCGGGCAATCGTCCCGAGGTTTTTCTCGAGTTCTTCCTGGTTCATGCCGATGCCGGTATCCTCAATGACCAGTGTTCTGTTTTCCGGATGCCGCTCGATTCTGATCTGCAGTGCTTTCCTGTCGACCTTGTGATCCTTGTCGGTCAGGGAAAGGTAGTACCGTTTATCCAAAGCGTCCGAAGCATTGGAAATCAGTTCCCGCAGGAAGATTTCCTTGTTCGTATAGATGGAATTGATCATCAGTTCCAGAAGCCGCTTTGACTCTGCCTTAAACTGTTTCTTTGCCATATCAAATGCCTCCTTTAGCACTCTATACTATTGACTGCTAAAATGATAGCACCGGTGTTGACATTATTCAAGTGCTGGTCAAAATTCTCACTGGCATGCCAAACGAGGCCTGATAATGCCTGAAATTCCATGAATCATGGAATTTTATAAGTACCCCCAATGGTAAAATAATTATTAGAAAAAGAATGAGGGGTCTGCGCAGGTCTGCAGACACATTGAGGAGGAAAGGTGAATGGAAGAAAAAGTCTTTAATCAGGATATCGTTGGCCGGATCCTGAAACAGGCAAGAAGAAAACGAGGCATGAAACAATGGGAGGTCGGGGAGCGCCTGGGCGTCAGTCACCGGACGGTGTCGGCATATGAAAGCGGCACGAGCATGCTGCGGCTTGACATGTTCTGCCGGTACGGCAGGCTGTTTCCGGAAATCCTTACGGAAATCGCAGAGATGATCCTGGCCGAGGGCAGTCATCTGATGATCGTCAGTGATGATGAGGCGGTCCTGCTGCAGGCCCTGCATGAAAAGATCCGGCTGAAGGAACCGCGTGATGTTTCGCGGAACAGAGTATCAGAATAAAAATATAAAACTTATACAATTATTGGCCATTGAAAACGCTTTCTCAGTTGGTATGATTCAGGTAGAGGCAGGAGGAAACGGCCAATGAGAGATGTTGATGTCAGTATCATTGAGAATAAACTGAGGGAAGCCTGCATGGCGATCGCAGTCGAGTATTCTCATGATATTATCTGCGCCCTGAAAAAAGGGGAACAGGAAGAAACAAGGGAAAAATCCAAGGCAGCCCTGCGGATGCTTCTGGAAAATGCGGAAATTGCCTCCCGGGAACAGATTGCCATCTGCCAGGATACAGGCATGGCAATTGTCTGGGTAAAAGCAGGGCAGGAAGTTCATTTCACCGGCGGGTCGCTGATGGAAGCGATCAACCGCGGGGTCGCGGCCGGATATCATGACGGCTATCTGCGGGCTTCGGTGGTGGATGATCCGCTGTTCGACAGAAAGAATACCAAAACCAATACGCCGGCAGTTGTCTACTGCGACATTGTCCCGGGTGATGAAGTGGAAGTGGAAGTCATGGCCAAGGGCTTCGGTTCCGAAAACAAGTCAAAGACCAAAATGCTGACGCCGGCAGACGGGGTGGAGGGCGTGAAGAAGTTTGTCCTCGACGCCATCAGGGAAGCCGGTCCGAACGCGTGCCCGCCGATGGTTGTCGGTGTGGGGGTCGGCGGAACATTTGATTCCTGCGCGGTCATGGCCAAGAAGGCGCTGCTGCGGCCGATCAGCCAGTCCAATCCGGATGAAAGATACAGGCAGCTGGAAGATGAACTGCTGGAAGCAGCGAATCAGCTGAATGTCGGACCGATGGGCCTGCACGGCAAAACGACGGCCCTCAAGATCCAGATTGAGCAGTTCCCGACACATATTGCCGGGCTTCCCTGCGCTGTCAATATCTGCTGCCACGTATGCCGTCATGCAAGGATGGTGATCTGAATGAAGTACAATATCAAGCTGCCGATGGACCTGGAAACCAGGAAAAAACTGCGGGCCGGGGATGAAGTATATCTGACCGGTATTATCTATACCGCCAGGGACGCTGCCCATAAACGGCTCCATGAACTGCGGGAAAAAGGGGAACCTTATCCGTTTGATGTCAAGGACGCGATTGTCTACTATGTCGGACCGACGCCGCCGAAACCGGGTCATGCCGTCGGTTCAGCCGGACCGACAACCGCCACGCGTATGGACCCGTATGCCCCGGAACTGCTGGATGACGGGCTTGCCGGCATGATCGGCAAGGGCCGGCGCTCCAAAGAGGTGGTTGACGCAATCATCCGCAACCAGGCCATTAACTTTGTGGCTGTCGGCGGGGCCGGCGCCCTGCTTTCCCAGAGCATCAAAAAAGCAGAACCCGTTGCGTTTGAGGAACTGCTCAGTGAAGCGATTGTCCGTCTGACCGTCGAAGACTTCCCGTGCTTTGTCGGCGTGGACACTCTCGGCAACGATATCTACGACGAATAATACCGAAAGAACGTCACCTGCTCACAAGAGGGCAGGTGACTTTTTTCTGTATAACCGGAGAATGAATTCGGCTGTCACCTGCAGTTCCCCGCAGGTGTTCAGCCTGGCTGCGGCTTCCGGACTGGTGCGGTAGAAATAAGGTGTCATGGTCAGCAGGGCTGCCAGTTCCTGTGATCCCGCCCGGAAGGTCTGCCGGATGATCTCTTCTTTCTCCGGCGCAAAGGAGACACCGGATTTTTCCGGATTTCGGTAGGGGTGTTCGTACAGGACAGCTTTCATTTCCAGCAGGTGGTCCGGCCCCGGGGTTACGGTCAGGAACGAGCCGCCGTCTTTCAGGATCCGGCAGATTTCCTTTTCAAAGACCGGGGCGAAGCAGATGACGGCCATATCCGCACAGGCATCGGGCAATGGCAGGCGGCTGGTTGAGGCGACGATATAGGCGGTTGTTTTATCATGCGCCGCAGCGTATCTCAGGGCATCCTTGGACAGGTCAAAACCGTATTTTTCCCTGACCGGGAAAGCACTTGTGTAATAACCTTCCCCGCACCCGAGGTCCGCCAGCACCTCCGGCTTTTCCTCGCTGATCCACGCGCAAAGGGTATCCCGCAGAAAACCGTAGGCCCCGGTATGCAGAAAATCTGTGCGGGCCGTGACCATCCGTTTTTCATCCCCGGAGCCGGCTCTGGCACGCAGGGCCAGGTTCAGATATCCCTGCCGGGCATAATCAAAGGAATGATTCTGCGCGCAGCAGACCCGCCGGTCAACACGGTGCAGTTCCTGTCCGCAAACAGGGCATAGAAGTTTCATACGGAGAGTATAGCATAACTGCCGGAAAACAGTCTTGACCGACGGTCAGTCAAATGGTACTCTGAGGGTGGAGGTGAGACAATCATGCGGGAAAGCAAGGACAGTGAAATCCGGCGGGATGAATTTGTCGCGGCGGCAGAGAAACTGTTCCGGGAGAACGGCATAGTGGAAACGACAATCAATGCGATTGTCAAGGAGATGGACGTTGCCAAAGGTCTGTTCTACTACTATTTCGAATCCAAGGATGACGTGATAGACGCCATCAGTGAAAAGTATAATCTGGATTTCCGCCGGTCCATTGAGCGGTCTCTGCGGCAGGATGAATTTGACCAGCGCCTGGATGCTTTCATTGAAGATTCGATTCTTTCCTTCCGGCAGATGTGGGAAAAACTCAGGGGCGACAACGATGATATCGACCTGTCGATCCTGGCCAGCCGGAGCGTGGATGAAGCGAAGAAGACTGCCTCTTCGGTACTGGAGGAACTTCTGAAGGAAGGCAACAGCAGCCGCAAACTGAATATTCTCAGCCCGAAACTGTTTGCTGAGGCAATTATCGGGGGCATGGCAGACCTGGCTGCCCAGAGTGAGGCAACCGGGGAAGAAATCAAGAAAATCATTGAGAGTCTGATTAGATCCGGGAAGGAGTAAACATGGCAGATATCAAAAAAACAATCGATGAACTTCAGGGAACATTCGAAGAAGCTGTAAGCAAGGCGGCGAAAATTGTTGAAAACAGTACAAAGGAATGGTCCGGCACGGTAAATAAAGAGCGGCGCAAGATGGAGCTCCGTTCGCAGATCGGCCAGCATCAGCGCAATGTCACCAAGGCATATACCCGGCTGGGAGAAGCTTATTTCAAGTATGTCGAAAAAGGTGAATCCATGAACGGGGTCGGGGATGTACTCGATATCCTGCGGTCCAATACAAAAGTGATTGAACTGCTGAACGAGCAGCTGAAAGCACTGGACGAAAACTGATTGACAGGGGAGCGCGGGCTCCCTTTTCCTTGTACAATGAATATATGAAAAGCGTATTGATTACAGGCGGGACAGAAGGTATCGGCAGGGCCCTGGCCTCTGTCATGGCTGCCCATGGGTACCGGCCGGTGCTTGTGGCCCGGAACAGGGAAAAACTGGAACAGGCCGCGGCGGAAATCAAAGCGGCATACCGGCTGCCGGCCCTGGCCGTGCAGGCGGACCTGTCACAGCCGGGAAGTGCCGGCAGGCTGTACCGGAAACTGCAGGAAGAGAAAATCGGTGTTGATGTACTGGTCAACAATGCCGGCGTTGGCTTCTGCGGGCGCAGCTGGGAGATTCCGGTTGCCGACGAGGAAGCCATGGTCATGCTCAATGACGCGGCCATGATGAGCCTGACAAAACTGTTTGCGCGGGACATGGTTGCCCGGGGTGAGGGGACGATTCTGAATATCGCTTCCATGGCGGCATTTCAGCCGGGTCCGTACATGGCCGGCTATTACGCTTCCAAGGCCTTTGTCCTCAGCTACAGCGAAGCACTGGCGGAAGAACTGAAAGGCACGGGTGTGCATGTGGTGTGCTACTGCCCGGGACAGGTGGACACCGGCTTTCTGGCCAAGGCAAACAGCCGCCGGAACTTCACTGCCATCACGGCAGAACAGGCAGCCGTACAGGCTTACAGGGCCCTGCAGCGGCAGCGGCCGGTCTACATCGGCAGACTGTTTGACCGGGCAGGTTTATTGCTGCCGCGGGGAATTCGTAAGATATTATTGGCAAGGATAAAACGAGGAGGATAACATGAAAATCGCAGTCATTTATGATTCAAAAACCAGCAACACCGCAACCGTGGCCGGTTACATTGCCGAAGGCCTGCAGCAGGTTGAAGGCGTGGAAGCCCGGACCTTCCATATCGATGATATTGACGAAGCATATGCCCGGGAAAGCGGCGCACTGATCTTCGGCTGCCCGACATACATGGGCGGTCCGACCGCAGCGTTCTATGAGTTCCTCGAGAAGCGGGCCGGCAAGCTGGGCCTGGCCGGCAAGCTGGGCGGTGCCTTCGCAACCGAACAGTACATCCACGGCGGCGCTGATCTGACCATCATGCGGATTGCGGAACATATCCTGGTCTTCGGCATGCTGTTCTATTCCGGCGGCGGTTCCAAGGGTGCGCCGGTCATCCATTACGGTCCGGTGGAAGTCAGCACCATGGGCGCGGAAACATTCCGGGATCTGTTTGTCACCTACGGCAAGAGATTTGCCGAGCAGGCCCTCAAAGTCCAGTAAGTGAATCAAAAAAAGCCGCCGGCTGTGATGACAGTCAGCGGCTTTTCAGATCGGGCAGGAAGCGTTCTTCCCACGAATAGATGCATCCGCAGTAATCCTGGCGGTACAGGTGATGCTCGGCGGCGAGCTCGTCGCGGCGTTCCTGGCCGCCTTTTTTCTTGAAGTCGGAGTAGAAGTATCTGACCTGCGGCCATCTGGCTGACAGGGCCCGGCCGGTTTCATTGATTTTCTGGCTGTCTTTCTGGCGGGAGGAAGACATGACGGTAGTGAAGTAATCAAAGCCATGCTCAGCCGCATACCGGTAGGCTTCACCCATGCGTTCGGCATAACACAGGAAGCACCGCCGGAAGCCTTCGGGATCGTCCTTCAGCGGTTCCAGTTTCTTTGTGTAGGCGGCATTGTCATACGGCGGGACAATGATGTCGACGGCATCCCCGTAGACTTCCTTTACGAAGCGCTCCAGTTCCGCCAGCCGCCGGCTGTATTCCGCGGCCGGCCAGATATTCGAGTTGGCATAGTAGATTGTAATAGCAAAAACATCACAGAGAAATTCAAGCGGCCAGCCGGCACAGACAGCGCAGCAGGCATGCAGCAGCAGCCGCGGCTTATGGTCAAATTCCCGGCGGATCTGTTCGATTTCCCGCAGTGATTCCAGATAGTAATTTGTCTTGTTCATCTGCCTGCGTTTCTGCAGGTATTCCCAATATTCGTCAGTCTTCATCAGTTATGAACATGCAGTCTCCGAAGGAGAAGAAACGATAGCGCTCCCTGACCGCTTCCTCATATGCCTTGAACACCAGTTCCTGGCCGGCATAGGAAGCAATCATCATGATCAGTGTGGATTTCGGCAGGTGGAAATTTGTCAGCATACAGTCGATGGTGTGCCACTCATAGCCCGGATAGATAAACAGGGTGGTTTCCCCGGAGCATTCTGCAAATCTGCCGAACCGGTTCCATACCGATTCCAGGGTCCGTACGGAGGTGGTGCCGACGGCGACAATGCGGCGGCCTTCCGCCTTGGCCAGGTTCAGGGTTTCGGCAGCTTCGGCAGACATGTAATAGACTTCCGAATGCATGATGTGCTCTTCGATATTCTCCGTGTCCATCGGCCGGAACGTACCCAGGCCGACATGCAGGGTGACATCGACGATCTGCACGCCTTTTTCCTCCAGCTTCCGGAAAATCTCCGGGGTGAAGTGCAGGCCGGCGGTCGGGGCGGCAGCGGAACCGTCAACCCGGGCATAGACGGTCTGGTAGCGGTTGGGATCATCCAGTTTCTCGCGGATATACGGCGGCAGCGGCACGGTGCCGAGCTGATCGAGAATCTCCGTGAAAATCCCGTCATACAGCATCTTCATTTTCCGGATGCCCTTGTCACCGACACCGACACACCTGGCTTTCAGGCGGCCGTCGTGAAAGGAGACGACCGTATCCGGCTTGACAGTCCGGGCATTGCCGACCAGGCACTCCCAGACATCGTCCGGTTCCTGCCGCAGCAGGAGGACTTCCACATGGGCCCCGGTTCCTTCCTTGATCCCGTACAGCCGGGCCGGGATGACCCTGGTATTGTTGCGGACAATCACATCGCCGCTGTGCAGATAATCAAGAATATCAAAAAAATGCCGGTGCTCCAGTCTGCCGGAGTTTTTGTGCACAACCATCATCCGGCTGGAGGTCCTGTCTTCCAGGGGTGTCTGGGCAATCAGTTCCTTCGGCAGTTCATAATCAAAATCGCTTGTTTTCATTTGCGGTTACCTTCCCCGAATATATTAATGACATTTCCTCCCTGACGCAATCCGCAGCCGGTTCAGAAGTATGTCTTGCATGAAATAACCCGGCCGAGAATGCGGACCGGCAGGCTGCGGACCTCACGGGCCGTGAAATACCTGGTCTCATAGTCCGGGTTGGCAGCTTCAAGAATCATCATGGAGCCCTTGTACAGAACCCGCTTGACGGTTACTTCATCGCCGGCCAGCACAACGGCAATCGTCCCGTTTTCCACCTGGCTGCACTGCCGCACCAGGACCAGGGAACCGTCCAGGATGCCGGCCCCGTTCATCGAGTCACCGCTGACTTTCAGGTAATAATCACCGGCTTTGCGCTCGGCCAGGGATACTTCTTCCTCCCCGAGGTAGTTCTCTTCGGCCTGCAGGTCATAGCCGGCCTTAACGTAACCGAGCACGGGAATGGTAACGGAAATATCCATCCCCCTGAGCACCGGCTCGATATTATAGCCCATCATCCGGCTGAGCCTGTCCATGGTTTCCGGGGAAAGACGGCGGATTTCACCGCTGCTCCAGCGGGCAGCCGTCGATCGGCTGACACCGGTGCGGCGGGCAATCTCACTGTCGGTGATCCCGGTTTTCTGCTTGTATTCTCTGATCAGCTGTTTCAGTTCCATGCGCTTATTATAATATAACGCGCAACATTTCACAATCGATAATTCACAAATTGTTGCGCAGAATATTGATATACGCAACAAACGGACATATAATCAACTTGCATGGAGATGAAGATGAGGGACCGGACGGTTGTACACATGGATATCAATCACTGCTATGCGCAGATCGAGGAAGTCAGACGGCCGGAACTGCGCCGCCGGGCCATGGCCGTGGGCGGGGACGCAAGCCGGCGCCACGGGATTATCCTGGCCAAGAATGATGCGGCTGCCGCTGCCGGTGTCAAAACCGGGGAAACCCTGCGGGAAGCCGTGCAGAAGTGCCCGGGCCTGCTGATCCTGCCGCCGGATTATGACGAGTACATGCGGCTGACGGAATATGTCAGGGAAATCTATGCGGACTGGTCAGAGTATGTGGAACCGTATGGCCTGGATGAAGCCTGGATTGATGTCACAGCCCTGTATGACTCTGCCGGCAGTGCCGTCAAGGCGGCGGAAGCGGTCATGCGGCGGATCGAACAGGAGACGGGCCTGACGGTTTCGGCAGGGATCTCCTGGAACAAGGTGTTTGCCAAGCTCGGCAGTGACATGGCCGGGGCCCGGCAGATCGTCACCATCGGCAGGGATCATTTCCGGGAACTCGTCTGGCCGCGGCCGGTCAGGGAACTGATGCATGTCGGTCCGGCCGCCGCCGGGAAACTGCATCTGCTGGGCGTACATACAATCGGTGATCTGGCAATGTATCCGGAAACCGCCCTGCGGGAAGTGTTCGGGCTGCCGGGGGAGATCATGCGGACGGCGGCCCGGGGAGAGGATCCGGGCAGGGTGGCCCCATACGGATACCGGAAGCCGCAGGCAGCACTCGGCATGACGGTTACCATGATGCGGGATGCGGACAGTTTCACCGATCTGTCGGCCGTCTTCTGTATTGTGGCGGAACAGCTGTCGGCCCGGCTGCGGCAGATGGGGCTGGAATGCCGGGTAATTGCCGCAGCGCTGCGTACGAATGACCTGAAATGGCAGACGGTGCAGCGGAAACTGCCGGTGCCTACGGATCTGGGGGAAGAACTGTGGCGCGAGAGCATGTCGCTGCTGAAAGAAAAATATACGCTGACAAAGCCGCTCCGGGCTGCCGGACTGACCCTGACGGAACTGCGGCCGGCTGGCCGCGACAGGCAGCTTTCCCTGTTCACGGATGAAAACCGGCGGGACCGGCTGCGCAGCCTGGAAAAGGCCTGTGATGACATCCGGGAACGGTTCGGGGCCGGCATGGTCAGGCGCGGCTGTACATTGATGGACACAGAACTGGCTGACCCGGTCTATACGGCAGAGCATATCCCGGGACCGGCCGGCAGTTTCGGCGGAAGGAAGTCGATGACGGATGGATCTGTATAAAAAATATGTGGATGTGATTGCCATGCACAGGAAAAGCGGGAAGATGATGCCGATGTATATCTGCTGGGAAGACGGGCGGAAATACAAGGTGGACCAGGTCCTGAATGTCAGCCGCAGGGTATCACCGGTCGGCGGCTGCGGGGTCCGCTACGTGTGCATGGTCCAGGGGCAGCGGAAGAACCTCTTCCTGGAAAAGGATAAATGGTTCGTGGAAAGCTGCCAGCCATGAAAAAAGCGGAAATCTTCCTGATTTCCGCTTGTGTGTCTTATGACGGGGATATGGTTACTTTTTCGGCACCGGCGGCTTTGTTCTGGCCGGGATTGGGGAAACAAACGGAATGCCGTTCCGCCGGCGGGCATATTCCGCCTTGGCTTCGGCAATGATTTCCGGGTTTTCCAGCAGATCGATCACTGACCCGGCCATGACCTTGGCGGCATACAGTTCGCCCTTATGGGCGAGCGGGCTCTTGCCTTGGGCTGTGACCTGCCATGAATGGCCTGGTGTATCCAGGGCAATGGTGGCAGTGTTGATCTGCGCGACCGGGCAGACCTGGCTGACATCCCCGACATCGGAGGAACCGGCCATCGGCGTTTCGTCCGACTGCATCGGCAGGACAAATGTGCAGACGGCATCATTTACATGGTCACGGAACGGGGCAGCCTGTTCCGGGCTCAGCTTGGCAAGGTATTTCTGCATGGAATTGCCGCAGTTGCTGTAGGTTCTGCGCAGGGCTTCGGCGAAGGCAATATCTTCGGCGGTCACTTCCGGCAGGGGGATTTCCTCGAGATTCTTCTGCATGACGGTTTCCAGCGCCAGGTTCGGCAGGATATCGGAGGTTGCCTTGACAAAGATGTGCTTTTCCTTTGTCCCGGTCATCAGGGCTGCGCCTTTGGCAATGTCATTGACCCGGGCATAGATCTCATTGACCTGCTCGATCTTCGGGGCTCTGATCATGTAGAGGGCTTCGGCTTCGGCCTGGACCACGTTGGCGGAGAAGCCGCCCGTATCGGTAACGGCATAATGAATGCGGGCTTCCTGGATGATGTGCTCCCGCAGGAACTGCACGCCGGTATTCATCAGGGTGACGGCGTCGAGAGCGCTGCGGCCAAGATGCGGTGAGGCAGCCGCATGGGCGGGCTTGCCGGTGAAATGGTAACGGACAACGATGTTGGCCAGGGAGGATGACACGACCGTGCAGTTCATGTCTCCCGGATGCCAGGAAACAGCACAGTCAAGTTCATCAAAGACCCCGTCCCGGGCCATGAAACCCTTGCCGGAGCCGCCTTCCTCAGCCGGACAGCCGAAGTAGATGATCGTCCCGGCAAGCTTGTTTTCTTCCAGGTATGTCCGGACAGCCTGCGCTGCCGCAATGCCGGCGCTGCCGAGCAGGTTATGCCCGCAGCCATGGCCGTTCCCGCCGCTGACCAGCGGCTTCGGCCGGCTGTTTCCGGCTTCCTGGCTCAGGCCTGAGAGGGCATCGAATTCCCCGAGGATACCGATTACCGGGTGCCCCTGGCCCCAGCGTCCGGAGAACGCTGTCGGGATGCCGGCGAGCTTTTCCTCAACCGTGAATCCCAGCTGCCGCAGGACATCGATCTGCCGGGCGGCTGCCGTCACTTCCGTATAGGCGGTTTCCGGCTGGTCAAAGATCGCATCGCTGAGCGCGGTGATCGTGCCGGCAATCCGGTCGACGGTATCCAATGCATGTTTCTTTCTGTCCATATTCATGAATTCCTTCCTTGATGATATTTTACAAAATCATAGCATTCATAAACCGTCCGGTACAGAATAATCCAGTACATAAGCGAGCATCCATGTAATACAATGGAGACAGAAATCCGGCAGGCGGATCAGTACCGGCTGCCGGCAGGAGGAATAGTCAGATGAACAGACGTATTTTGGTTATTGGCGGTGTTGCCGGCGGTGCTTCGGCAGCGGCCAGAATCCGGCGGCTTGACGAAATGGCAGACATAACCATTTTTGAAAGAGGCCCGCATGTATCATTCTCAAACTGCTGCCTTCCGTATTATCTGAGCCGGACTGTTGCGGAAGCACAGCGGCTGATCATGATGACCCCGGAACGGTTCAAGAAGCAGTACAACATTGATGTCCGCACCCAGAGCGAAGTGACCGCGGTCAATCCGCAGAAGAAGACGGTTACCGTCCGGAAAACAGATACCGGTGAAGAATATGAGGAAGCCTATGACAAGCTGGTGCTTTCACCGGGCGGGGCCCCGATTCTGCCTAAGATTGAAGGGATTGACCGGGAGAATGTCTTCACTGTCCGGAATGTGGTCGATATCCAGAAACTCGATGAGTACCTGCAGACCCATGAAGTGCAGGATGTGGCGGTCATCGGCGGCGGCTTTATCGGCTGCGAAGTGGCGGAAAACCTGATCCATGCCGGCCGGAAGACAGCCCTGATTGAAGCGGCTGATCAGATCATGGCCCCGTTTGACTATGATATGGTGCAGACCCTTCACAAGGAAATGATGGACCATGGGGTGGAACTGATTCTCAATGACGGCATTGCGGCGATCCGTGAGGGTGAGGTTGAAACAGCCTCCGGCAGACGGGTTCCGGCGCAGGCTGTTGTGATGGCCATCGGTGTCCGTCCGGAAACAACCCTGGCCCGGGCAGCCGGCCTGGAGATCGGGGAAACAGGCGGCATCAAGGTAAACGGCAATTACCAGACCAGCGATCCGGATATCTACGCAGTCGGTGACGCAGTGGAAGTCCGGAATGAACAGACCGGGAAGGCCATGCGGCTGGCGCTTGCCTGGCCGGCCCAGATGGAAGCCCGGGCAGCGGCGGATCATATCTGCGGTGTTGACAGCCGGGAACTCGGCTTTATCGGTTCTTCGGTCGTCCGGATCTTTGATCTGTACGCGGCCAGCACCGGTCTGAGTGAAAAGAGCGCAAAGGCGGCCGGCATTGCCTATGATTTCGTCTATCTGCTGGCCAACGACCGGGTTGCCCTGATGCCCGGCAACAGTGTCATGTTCTTCAAGCTGCTGTTTGAAGTGCCTTCTGGGAAGATCCTCGGGGCCCAGGCCATCGGCAAGGGCGCGGCTGACCGGCGGGTGGATATCATCGCAGCCCTGATCAAGATGCACGGCACGCTGGAAGACCTGAAGGATCTGGAACTCTGCTATGCACCGGTTGTCAGTACCGCCAAGGATGTCACCAACATGGCTGCCCTGGTCGGCCTGAATATCCTGCATGGCCGCTTCCGCCAGGTCAAGGTGTCCGAAGTCCGCTCCCTGGTGGAATCCGATGCCTGCATCATTGACGTCCGTGAGCCGAACGAATTCGCGGCCGGCCATCTGAAGAATGCCGTGAATATCCCGCTCAGCCAGCTGCGTCAGAGAACCGATGAAATCCCGCACGATGTCCCGGTCTACCTGCACTGCCGCAGCAGCCAGCGCAGCTACAACGCGATCATGGCCCTGCAGCAGCGCGGTTTCGACAATCTGTATAACATTTCCGGTTCCTTCCTGGGCATTTCCCTGTACGAGTATCCGCAGGATACCCTGCAGGGCCGGGAACCCATTGTGACAGCCTATAACTTCAAGTAAACAATCAGTTAGTCTGCATGAAAAATGCAGACTTTTCTTCTGCCGTTTGTGCGACAATGTAACTGTGATGAAATACCGCAAGTTCATGAACCGATAAGAAGGGAGAAATAGATATGCTGAAACAAGACAGAGTAGAACGCGTGCTGCAGAAGCTCCGGGAGATGAATGTCGACCAGATGGTAATCACGGACCCGATGGCGATCTTCTATCTGACCGGGCGGATGGTCTGGGCCGGTGAACGGTTCCTGGCCATGATGATCGGTCAGGATACCAAACCGGTGATTTTCCTGAACGAACTGTTCAATGTGACTGAGGATCTCGGTCTCGAGCAGGTTTATTACACGGACACGGATCCGGTCATGCCGCTGTTTGACGGCCGGATCGGGGAAGGCGCTGTGCTGGGCGTGGACAAGGCCATGGAAGCCCGATTCCTGCTGCCGCTGATCAGCAGCGGCAAAGCTTCCAGGGTCGTCAATTCCTCCATTGCCGTTGACCGGACCAGGGCCATCAAGGACGCGGCTGAAATCGCCAGTATGAAGAAGGCTTCAAAAGCCAATGACCTGGCGCTGACCGAATTTAAGAAACTCCTGCACGAAGGCGTTACCGAAAAGGAAGTCGCCGCGCAGACCATGGCAATTTACAAGTCCTTCGGAGCCACGGGATATTCCTTCCCGCCGATTGTCTCGTTCGGTATCAACTCAACCGATCCGCATCACATGCCGGATGACACGCCGCTGAAGGAAGGCGACCTGGTGCTGTTTGATGTCGGCTGCGTTGTTGAGGACTACTGCTCGGATATGACCAGGACCTATTTCTACAAAAAGGAACCGAATGCGGACCAGAGAAGGGTATATGAGCTGGTTCTCAGGGCCAACATGGAAGCTGAGGCCATGCTGAAGCCGGGCATTGTCATTGCCGATATCGACAGGAAAGCCCGCGACATCATCACGGAGGGCGGCTTCGGAAAGTTCTTCACCCACCGCCTGGGTCATTTCATCGGCCTGCAGGATCATGAATTCGGTGATGTATCCCTGGCCAACCAGAGCCTCACCGAGCCGGGCAACATTTTCTCCATTGAACCGGGTATCTATGATCCGGCCACTGCCGGCGTCAGAATCGAAGACCTGGTGCTGATTACAGAAGACGGCTATGAGAACCTGAACGCGCTGCCGAAAGAACTGGAGGTCATAGAGTAAATGAGTATCCTTGTTATCGGAAGTCTGAATATGGACATCAACTTCCGGGTTCCTGAATTTGTCAGACCCGGTCAGACAATTGCGGCCAGAGGGATGTTCTTCAGTGACGGTGGCAAGGGGTCAAACCAGGCCACGGCAGCCGGACGGCTGGGCGGCCGGGTAACCATGCTGGGCTGTGTCGGAAATGATGACAGCGGCCGGGCCCTGACCGGACATCTTGCCGCTGACGGCATTGACGTGTCTGCTGTCAAAGTGACGGATGATGCCCCGACGGGAACCGCCATGATCGAGGTGGAAGACAGCGGGCAGAACCGGATTATTGTCAGCCGCGGCTCCAATGAACTCTGCACGCCGGACTATATCCGCAGCAATGCTGACCTGATCAGAAACGCGGATTACATCATCCTCCAGCAGGAGATCCCGCTGGAAACGATTTACACCGTACTGGAAACGGCCCATGCCGGCGACACGAAAGTCATTCTGAACCCGGCTCCGTTCAATCCGGCTTTCGATCCGGCTTATTACCGCTATGTTGACTATCTGACCCCGAATGAGACAGAACTGGACGGGCTTGTCCCGCAGGATCTGCCCCGGGAGGAGAAGATGCGGTATATGGCAGATCTCGGGGTTGCCAATGTTGTCGTGACCGTGGGTGAAGATGGGTGCCTGATCCTGAGTGACGGGGTGCTCACCCGTCTGCCGGCCTTCCGGGTCCAGGCTAAAGATACCGTCGGGGCAGGTGACTGCTTCAACGGGGCCATGGCAGTGAAGCTGGATGAGGGGGCATCGCTGATTGAGGCCTGCACCTTTGCCGGCGCCGCCAGCGCGCTCAGCGTCACACGGCCCTCGGCCCGCGACTCGATGCCGCACCGGGCTGAAACAGAGGAATTCCTGAAACAGCATGCATAGAAAAAGCGGTTCACAGCGTATGTGAACCGCTTTTATTTTCAGAACTGTATAGTCTCGCAGACCTTATGGTCCAGACTGAAGACCGTGAAGCCGGTTTCATCCAGAATGCCGTAGGAGCGGGGATGGCTGCCCTTCGGCAGGGCACAGGATCCCGGGTTCAGCAGATAGATGCCGTCACAGATCTCACAGGTGGGGACATGGGTGTGGCCGGAGAGGAAGACATCACCGGCCTGCAGGTGGGGCAGGTGCTCCGGACTGTAGATGTGGCCATGGCTCAGGAAGACTTTCCGCGCCCCCAGATACAGGATGTTGTAGTCCGCGGTCACCGGGAAATCAAGAACCATCTGGTCCACTTCGGCATCGCAGTTGCCGCGCACGGCAGTGATCTTTTCGTACAGCGGGTTCAGCAGGGCAATGACCTCCTTCGGGGCATAGTCTTCCGGCAGGTCGTTGCGCGGACCGTGGTACAGCACATCACCCAGGCAGAGCACGGCGTCACAGCCGTGATATGAGATCGCTTCCAGGGCCCTGCGGGCACCTTCCGCAGCCCCGTGGATATCAGAGACAACCAGATATTTCATAATAATAAACGACTCCTTCCCGAGAATTATAGCCGAATCACCGGCAATCCGCATTATAATCAGAACAGAGATCCTGAAAGGAGAATATGCGTATGCTTCTGACGATTGATACCGGCAATACCAATATTGCCATCGGGCTGATGGACGGGGACCGGATTGTAGACAGCTTCCGGCTGATGACAAAGACACCCCGCACCAGTGATGAATTCATGACATTTCTCTATTCCTTCCTGGAAACGGCAGGCGTCCGTCCGGAGGAAATTGAAGATATCGTTCTGTCCAGTGTTGTGCCGAAACTGAACTATACCCTCAGCGCCGCCGTGTACAAGACGTTTGGCAGAAAACCGCTGATCATCGACCACGAGACCGAGACCGGCATTACCGTGGCAATCGACAATCCCCGCGAGGTCGGCGCTGACCTGCTGGTGGATATGGCCGCCGCATACAGCCGGGTCCAGGATTCCTGCCTGGTGCTGGATTTCGGCACTGCCACGACCCTGACCTATGTCTCCAAAGACGCGTTCTTCCGTTACGCGGTCATCTGCCCGGGGCTGGGCATCAGCGCCAATGTGCTGACCGACAATACCGCCAAGCTGCCGGAGATCGAAATCCGGGTTCCGGAAAGTTCACTGGCATCCAACACGGTGGATGCCATGCAGGTCGGTGTGGTCATCGGCTATATCGGCATGATCGAAACGATTATCCGCCGGATGAAAGAAGAACTGCACGATCCAGACTGCCGGGTTATCGCGACCGGCGGCCTGGGCAGGGTGGTGTCCTCGGCCACCGATCTGATTGACGAGTATGATCCGGACCTGGCATACCATGGCATGCGGGTCATCTATGACCTGATGAAAAAAGCCGGCAGAGTATAACCGGCAGAAAACAAAAGGTGCGGCTGCCCGCACCTTTTATTGTTATTCCCAGACGATGTCGGGATAGACCCCGGCATCCTTCAGTTCCTGGATCCGCCTGATGACTTCCGGCTTGTCTTCCTGGTAGGTGACGCCGAACCAGTCATCGGCGCTGGAGAGTACCTTCACGGAACATTTCCCGCTTTCCACCAGGTCACCGACCGCGGTCGGAATCACGTGCTCGCACTTCTCCGGGTTGACCGGGATATTGTTCTTCAGGTATTCAGCCATGATCGGCTCGACTTCCGCGAAGATCTTCGGTGTGAAGCCCCAGAAGTTCATTGATACCAGCGTGTCATCCGGCAGTTCCTCCGGCTTGCCGTTCCGGATCGCGATGCACTTCCCGTCTTTCTTGGCAATCTCCTTGATCTCCACGATATCGGTCAGATAGCCTTCCGGGTTTGTCTGGCAGACGCCCCGGGTTACGGTGCCGTGGTCGGTCAGGGTGTTTCTGCACTGCCAGCCCACCATCGCGTATTTGTCATCTTCGATCTCATTGCAGAGATAGTCATAAATTGTCTTATAGGCATTGCGGCCGTAGAAGTCATCCGCGTTGATGATTGCGAACGGGCCGTCCACGATATCCCGGCAGGCCCACAGGGCATGGGTAGTGCCCCATGGCTTGGTTCTGCCTTCCGGCACTTCCAGGCCGTCCGGCAGGTCATGCATGTCCTGATAGGCGAAGCCTACCTCCATGTGCCGCTCTACCCGGTCCGTCAGGCAGGAACGGAAGACAGCCTCGTGTTCCTTCTTGATGATCAGTATTACTTTTTCAAAGCCGGCCCGGTATGCGTCATAGATGGAAAACTCGATGATCGGTTCACCGTGATTGCCTACGCCGTCAATCTGTTTCATTCCCCCATAGCGGCTGCCAATGCCCGCTGCTAAAATTACCAGTACCGGTTTTTTCATGATCGATTTATGAAACTCCTTTCGAAATTGTTCAAATTGATTATAGCATTACACTTTCGGAAAAGCGAACAGGGTATAATATGCACATAAAGGAATAATGTCACATGAAAGAACTGATACTGGCCAGTCAGTCACCCCGGCGGCGGGAACTGCTGGCAAAATGCACGGAACGGTTTACCGTGGAAGCGGCGGATATAGAGGAAACAATGGATCCGCAGAAGCCGCTGCCGGAGGAAATACAGAAACTGGCCAAAGCCAAGGCGGCGGCCGTCTTTGCGAAACACCCCGAAGCGCTGGTGCTGGGATCGGACACGATTGTCGTGCTGGACGGGGAGGTACTGGGAAAACCGGCGGACGAAGATGATGCCGTCCGGATGCTGAGGGAACTCTCGGGCAGGACGCACCAGGTGCTGACCGGTGTCTGCCTGCTGGGTCCGGGGTTCTGTCAGACGGATGTCTCCGTCAGTCATGTGACCTTTGCGGTCATGAGCGAGGCGGAGATCAGGGAATATGTGGCCTCCGGTGATCCGCTGGACAAAGCCGGGGCATACGGCATCCAGAGCATGGCAGCCCGGTATATCACCGGCATCGAAGGTGATTACGATGCTATTATGGGCCTGCCGGTGCATCTGGTGTATGAACTGCTGAAACAGGCCGGCTTCTGAAACCGCGGGCTGGCAGATAGGGGAAGGAAATATGGAAGACATGATGAAGATTGAAAATACGGTCAGGGACCTGATTGCCTACGGGCTGGGACGGGGCCTGCTCGGTGCGGATGATGTGTACTATGCGGCCAACGGGATCTTCGACGCGCTGCAGCTGGAACCGGAAGGGGACTTTGACCCTCATGGCGGCACGGCTGAGCGGCCGCTGGAGGACATGCTGGCCGAGCTGCTGGCGGATGCCGTAAACCGTGGTGTCATCGCCGGCGGGATCGCTTCCCGGGACCTGCTCGATACGCGGATCATGGGCGTGCTGACCCCAAGGCCTTCGGAAGTGACGGCGGCGTTTGCGGCGCGGGAGAAGGAATCCCCGGCAGCGGCGACAGATTATTTCTACCGGCTGGCCCGGGATACGGATTACATCCGCACTTACAGGGTCAGGAAAGACCGCAAATGGCAGGCAGAGACACCCTATGGGGCACTGGACATCACCATCAACCTGTCCAAACCGGAAAAGGATCCGGCAGCCATTGCCGCGGCCCTGACCAAAAAGCAGGATGCCTATCCGAAATGCCTTCTCTGTGTGCAGAATGAAGGATATCACGGCCGCCTGGATCACCCGGCCAGGCAGAACCTGCGGCTGATTCCCATGACCCTTGCCGGGGAAAACTGGTTCATGCAGTATTCACCGTATGTATATTACAACGAGCACTGCATCGTGCTCTCTGCCCGGCATACCCCGATGGTCATTGACCACAACACGTTTGTGCGGCTGCTGCAGTTCGTGACCCGGTTCCCGCATTATATCCTCGGTTCCAACGCGGACCTGCCGATCGTCGGCGGTTCGATCCTGACCCATGAGCATTATCAGGGCGGCCGGTATGAATTCCCGATGGCCCGGGCCGGCATCCGGCAGGAAGTGCAGTTCCGCGGCTTTGAAGATGTCCGGGCAGGCATTGTGAACTGGCCGATGTCCGTGCTGCGCCTGCAGGCCGCAGATACCGGCCGGCTGATCGAACTGGCTGACCGGATTCTTGACGCCTGGCGCAATTACACGGATGAAGAGGCGGATATCCTGGCCTTTACCGATGCGGAGGGAAAGCCCTGCCGGGCGGATTACAGGCATCTGCCGGAGGGCACTGCACCGCACAATACAATCACCCCGATTGCGCGCTGCCGGGACGGGCTGTTTGAACTGGACCTGGTGCTGCGCAACAACCGCACGACAGAGGAACATCCGCTGGGCATTTTCCACCCGCATGCCGAGCTGCATCATATCAAGAAAGAAAACATCGGCCTGATCGAGGTGATGGGGCTGGCTGTCCTGCCGGCCAGACTGCTGGGTGAAATGGAACAGCTCCGGCAGGCCATGCTGGACGGGCTGGATATCCATGCGATTCCCGAACTGGCAGCGCATGCGGACTGGGCCGACGGGATCCGTTCTGCTTATCCGGCATACCGCCGGGATGCGGCGGCGGAAACGATCCGGACCGCGGGCCGCGCGAAGGCAGAGGAAGAACTTGCCGGCATCATTGAAAAGGAGATCGGCGTGGTCTTCTCACAGGTGCTGGAACATGCCGGGGTCTTCAAGAATACACCAGCCGGCAACGACGGCTTCCTGCGCTTTGTCAGCACCCTGAACAGGTAAACGCGTACTTTCCGGAACAGGCTTCTGCCTTTGACAGGCAGAAGTCTTTTTTCTGTTTTACATATTGGGGCGGGAATGGGTTATCATGTACATAGAGTGAATAGTCGCGCACATGTTTTCATTATGAAAACGAAGCGCCCGGAGGAATCATGATGGAAGAACAGAACAAGGCCCTGAAGGCCTGGCGGCTGACGGCGATCATCGCCATCTGCCTGCTGGTAATTACCAACCTGATGCATTTTGCGGGAACCGGAAGCCGCGGGGAAGAACAGGCCGAACCGGCTGAAACAGAAACAGCGGAGAAGTCCGCGGCGGAAGTCCTGTCGCTGTGGCAGGAAGACGCGCCGGCCCGCAAGGAACTCATTTCGTTTATGGAAGCCATTACGGATCCGGACAGCCCGGATTATATCCCGGTGGAAAACCGGATTGCCGTGTTTGACCTTGACGGAACCCTGTTCTGTGAAACTGATCCGAATTACTTTGACTATACCCTGCTGGTGCACCGGGTTCTGGAAGATCCGGATTATATTGACAAAGCCAGCGATTTTGAAAAGGAAATTGCCGGCAAAATCGTGGAGCAGAACGAGACCGGCGCGTCATTTGCCGGGCTTGAAGTTGATCATGGTCAGGCGATCGCTTCCTCCTTCGCCGGCATGACCCTGGCGGAATTCAATGCGTATATCCAGGAGTTCAAGCAGCTGCCGATGCCGGGTTATGAAGGCATGAAGCGCGGCGAGGGCTGGTATCAGCCGATGCTGGAAGTCGTGAATTACCTGCAGGAAAATGATTTTACCGTCTATGTGGTCAGCGGCACGGACCGCTTCATCGTCCGGGGCATTGTCGACCAGTCCCCGCTGCATGTGCCGATGGGGCAGATCATCGGTTCCGACGAGACGGTCGTGACCCGCAAGCAGGGCGGCACGGACGGGCTTGGCTATGTGTTTGACGACCAGGACGAACTGGTGCTGGGCGGCGAATTCATCATCAAGAACCTGAAGATGAACAAGGTTGCGGTGATTGTCCAGGAGATCGGTGTGCAGCCGGTGCTCTCCTTCGGCAACAGCACCGGTGACTCCAGCATGGCTGAATATGTCACAACCGGCAATCCTTACCGCAGCCTTGCCTTCATGCTGTGCTGCGACGATACCGAACGGGAAAACGGCAACACGGCAAAGGCTGACAAGATGTACGAGCTCTGCCAGCAGTATGACTGGATCCCGGTATCCATGAAGAATGACTGGACAACCATTTACGGAGACGGGGTTGTCAGGAAAAAGACAGCGGAATAAACGGGGGAAACAACGATGCTGAAAATCAATAAGACGGCTGATGCCGGCAAGGTCAACATCAGCCTGGAAGGCAGGCTGGATACCGTGACTTCACCGGAACTGGACGCCGAACTGAAGGAGATCCTGGAGGGGACCACGGAACTGACACTTGATTTTGCCGGTCTGGAATATGTTTCATCCGCCGGCCTGCGGGTGCTGCTGGCGGCCCAGAAAACCATGATGAACCAGGGCACACTGAAAATCGTGAACGTCAATGATGTCGTTATGGAGATCTTTGAAGTCACCGGATTTACTGACATTCTGAAAATCGAGCCGTAAGGCTGAACAGGCACATACAGGAGAAACAATATGACGCAGATGGATAACACAGTGATGATCAAACTGAGCGGCCGGATTGACTCGACCAATTCCGCCGATATTGAAAACGATATTCTGAAACAGCTGGAAGGAAAGACAGATACCGCCGTAACGCTGGATGTTGAAGAACTGGAATATATTTCCAGTGCCGGCCTGCGGGTGATTCTGCGGGTGAAGAAGACCTGGCCGGATGTCAGGATCATCAATGCCTCACCGGAAGTCTATGAAATCCTTGAAACGACCGGCTTTACGGAGATGATGACGGTGGAAAAAGCGTACAAAGTCATCTCCGTGGAAGGCTGTGAAGTCATCGGTGAAGGGTTCAACGGCAAAGTGTACCGGGTTGACAAGGACAATGTTGTCAAAGTCTACAAGAACGCGGACGCGCTGGCGGATATCCAGCATGAGCGGGAAGTGGCCCGGCTGGCGCTGATCCTGGGCGTGCCGACCGCCATATCCTATGATGTCGTGAAAGTCGGTGACAGCTACGGTTCGGTCTTTGAACTGCTGGATGCCCGCTCCTTTGCCAAGATCCTGGCGGACGAGCCGGAACGGATGGACTGGTGTGTCAGCGAGTATATCAGCCTGCTGAAGAAAGTCCACGGCATCGAGGTGCCGGAAGGCAAACTGCCTTCGTCCAAAGAGAAAATCGTCAAGTGGGAGACGGAGATCAGGGCTGACCTGCCGGAAGCGGAAAGCAGGAAGCTGGAACAGCTGATTGCGGCCCTGCCGGAAACCGACCATATGATCCACGGGGATTACCATACAAAGAATATCGTGCTGGCCGGTGATGAAGTCCTGCTGATTGACATGGATACACTGTGCGTCGGACATCCGATCTATGAACTTGCCCAGATGTACAACTCCTACATCGGCTTCTCCGAATACAACCCGGAAATCGTCCGGGGTTTCCAGGGCTTCAGTCCGGAAACAGCGCAGGAATTCTGGCATAAGTGCCTGCAGGCGTATTTTGATACGGAAGACGAAGAAAAACTGAAGAAGCTGGAAGACAAGATCCGCTGCGTGTCCTATACCCGGCTGATCAGCTGGAAGTACCGGCATCCTTCCAATAATTCGGAGGAGGATAAGGTGACTGCCGAGCTCTGGAAGAGCCATCTTTCGGAACTGCTCGAACGGGTTGACTCCCTGTCCTTCGAAGATGGGGAAGCGGATGGCTGACTGCACCGGCCGGACAATCGTATGAAGGAAATGACAGCGGCGGCCCGGATTGAAAGCATACCGGCAGTGACGGCATTCGTGGATGAGCAGCTGGAAAAACTGAACTGCAGCCGGAAGGTGCAGATCCAGATCGCGGTGGCCATCGATGAGATTTTCAGCAATATCGCCAGGTATGCCTACGGCCCGGAAGGCGGCGAGGCAACCATCCGGGTGGAGACAGAGGAAGACCCGGCTGCCGTGGTGATCAGCTTTATCGATCAGGGCAGGCCGTTTGACCCGCTGGCGAAGCCGGACCCGGACCTGCTGCTGGGCCCGGAGGAAAGGGATATCGGCGGCCTGGGGATTTACCTGGTGAAAAAAACCATGGATGATGTGCATTACGAATACAGCGGCGGCCGGAATATTCTGACGATCAGGAAGCAGATCGGCTGAATACGGCTGCTGTATACAGGAGGAAATAATGACGGATATCAAAGCGATCTTTTTCGATGTGGACGGCACATTGATGTCGCATAAGCAGAATGATGTTCCCGCCAGCACCCGGCGGGCGCTGCATGAGCTCCGGCTCCGGGGCATCAAGACGGTGGTCGCGACCGGGCGGCATATGATCGAACTGTCCAAACTGCCGGTAAGTGATATTCCGTTTGACGGCTACCTCACCTTGAACGGGAACCTGATGCTGGATGCCAGCCGGAAGGTGTATGCCGGAACCCCGATTGACAGGGGAGAGATGGAAGTTCTCTCACGGATTTTTACGGCCAAGCGCATCCCGTTTGTCATGATCGGTGAAAACGACAGGTACATCAACTACATCAATGAGACAGTGATCAAGACCCAGCATGATACCAAGGGAACCGTACCGGAAGTCGGCGGCTATACCGGGGAGAATGTCTATCAGATCCTGGCCTTTGTCCCGGAACATCAGAAACAGCTGCTGGATGACCTGCTGGATGAGTGCTCGGTGACCAGCTGGAACGATACCGGCATTGACATCATCCCGAAGGGCGGCGGAAAGTCCGCGGGGATTCAGAAATTCCTGGATGAAGAAGGGCTGGACCGTTCCCAGATCATGGCCTTCGGGGATGGCGAGAACGATATCGAGATGCTGAAGTTTGCCGGGATCGGCGTTGCCATGGGCAATGCCAGTGATACCGTCAAGGCGGCGGCCGACTATGTCACGGATTCGGTAGACAACCGCGGCATAGAGAAAGCGCTGCGGCATTTCGGCCTGATTGATTAAAAGGGGACATATGTCTTTATGGCAGAGACGGGAAACAGGGAGATAGTCAGGGAAACACTCTTCAGGCTCCTGCCGGCGCAGATCATGCTGGCGGCCTCGGGTGCTTTAACCGTGATCATTTCAAGCCTGTTTGCCGGCAATGTCATCGGGCCTGAAGCAATGACGGCGGTGGGCCTGTATAGCCCTGTAAATATGCTGATCGGCGCGTTTACCCTGATGATGGTTTCCGGTTCGCAGATCCTCTGCGGCCGGTATATGGGGAAGAACCAGCTGGAACAGACAGGTGCTGTTTTCACGCTGGATCTTGTCACAACCCTGACTGCCGCAGTGTTGATCACATTGATCCTGCTGCTTGGCGCGGGGTTTAACCTGACCGTATGGATCTGTGCGGATGCCGCGGCGAGAGCCTATCTGAACCTGTATATTATCGGGCAGGCAGCCGGGGTGATCCCGCTGATGATGACGCAGCAGCTGGCAGCGTTTCTTTCCCTGGAGAACCAGAACCGGCGGACGGCTGCCGGGGTGGCAGTGCTGCTTGCCGCAACCCTGCTGTTCAATTACCTGTTCGTTGTCAGAATGCACGCCGGTACCCTGGGGCTGGCGCTGGCGGCCTCGCTGTCGCAATGGGCGCTGCTTTCTGTGCAGGCCGGGTATTTCCTTTCCGGGAAGTCCAAGGTGAAATTCAGAAGGAACAGCATGCGGCGGCATGACGCTGTGGAAATAATCCTGCTCGGGGCGGCTGGCTCCATCGGCTACTGCTGGCAGGCGCTGCGCGGGCTGATTCTCAATAACCTGATCCTGCAGTATGTCGGCAGTGCCGGGATTTCTGCCCTGGCTACGGCCAATACGCTGCTGAGTGTATTCTGGGCTGTCCCGTCCGGCATGATTGCCGTTTCGCGCATGCTGATGAGTGTGGCGGTCGGGGAAGAAGACCGTCAGACGCTGATCGATATCATGAAGAACATGATACGGCGCTTTGTCCCGCTGACGGCGGTCATGGCTGTTTGCCTGGCCGCATGCGCAGTGCCGTTCACCCGGCTGTATTACCGTGACGCTGCTTTGCCGGTGTACCAGATGACGGCACAGGGATTCAGGCTGCTGCCGCTATGCATGCCGCTGTCTGTGATCTGCATGCATTTTGTCGGTCTGAACCAGGTTTTCGGAAAGCAGCTTCCGGTCAATCTTCTGTCGCTGCTGGACGGGGTAGTATTCGTCGCCGGATTCTCTGCTCTGCTGACTCCGGCATGGGGGCTGCGGGGTGTTTACATTGCGAATATCCTGAACGGGCTGTGCCTGCTGCCGGTCATATTATGCTATGCCTGCCTGCACCGCCGCAGGCTGCCGGAAACCCCAGAAGATGTGCTGGCACTGCCGGATTCGTTCGGGGCAGAGGACGATGACCGGATGGATATGACAATGGCCAGCATGGAAGAAGTTGTCGATGTCGCACAGCAGGTGGAGGCGTTCTGCCTGGCCCGGGGCTTTGACAAAAGGAAATCCGAACTGGCCGGGCTGGCAATGGAGGAGATGGCCGGCAATGTCGTAGCCCATGGCTTTCCTAAGGACCGGAAAAAACATGCTGTGGATATCCGGGTTGTCCGCAAGGCAGATGATCTGATTCTGCGGATCAGGGATGACTGCGTACCGTTTGATCCGGAGGAGCGGAGCCGGATCATTGACCCGGAAGATATAACAAAGAATATCGGCATCCGGATGATCTACGGACTTGCCGAACAGGTCAGGTATCAGAACATGCTGGGCCTGAATGTACTGACGATCCGGATGTAATCCTGTGCCGGATACTTGATTACAGGGAGAACAAAGTGAATCAGATTGTTATTACAGGACTTATTTCAGTGTTTGCATTCGGGTTGTTTGCCTACTCGTTTCATAAGGACAGAAGCAGATACCGCAACTGCAATCTTCTTTTTCTGGCACTGCTTTCGCTGATTCCTTTTACTGTGGCGCTATCCGGGGAAAACAGCGGCAGGGTTCTGTTTGTCATCGGCATGACGGTTTTTATTTCATTGATGATCGTTCCGTTCTTCCTGATTCATAACGGCATCGTGATGATCCGGCGTGAAGGCCGTCAGATTGCGCATATGCTGTCACTGGTGCTGGGAATCCTAATCCTGATCGGGGAAATTGCGACCATTGCCGCTGTGCTTATCTATTACACTGGGGACCCGGACCTGATCCCGGAAACATCCCGGCTGTTTGTACGCGGGATCATGGTCTTTATCAGTGTTTCAGTCATATACGGATCCATGGCGTTTCTGATCTTCATGATCTACTCTGTTTTCCTGATGATCATTCCGATCAAAAGGGACTTTGATTATGTCATTATCCTGGGGGCCGGACTGATTGACGGCAGCCGGATTTCCCGGCTGCTCAGAGACCGGCTGGACAAAGCCATCGCGGTTTACCGGCGTGATCCGACACCGCCAGTCCTGATTGCCTCCGGCGGACAGGGCGGCGATGAAACCCTTCCGGAAGCTGCCGCCATGAAGCATTATCTCGTGAACCGGGGCATCCCGGAAATGGATGTCCTCGTGGAAGATCAGTCGAAAAACACCCTGGAGAACCTGAAGAATTCCAAGGCAATTCTGGACGGGCTGGACGGCAGAAAGTATACTGCCCTGGTTACCGGCAATTACCATGTGTACAGGGCACTTCGGAACTGCCGGAAAATCGGCCTTGCGTGTACAGGGATCGGCAGCCGGGTTGCCTTCTATTTCTGGCCGAGTGCCCTGATCCGTGAATTCATCGCGGTTCATACCGAACCGAAACATGCCGTGTTATACGGATCCGGCTGGCTGTTCTGGCTGTTGGTCGGGTTCAGGATTTTCGGCATAATATAATGTCAATTCCGGCCGGTAAGACAGAAAGCCGCATGACATGAACCAGTCAACGAAAAGGATTTCACAGTAAAAATCAACTGCAAGGAACGGCATATGACGAAGGAGAGAAGCAGATGTCTGATGACCTGCTGTATCAAAAATATCTGAACGGCGATCAGGCGGCCGGGGATGAACTTATGCTTCGCTACGGTGATTCCCTCACGGCCTATCTGGACGCTTTTCTTCATAATGTACAGGATGCCGAAGATCTGATGATCGATTGTTTTACCGTTATCCTTGTCAATAAACCCAGGATTGCGGAAGGCTGTTTCCGGGCATACCTTTTCAAGATGGCACGGAACATGGCAAACCGCCTCTGGAGGGTCCGGCTCAGAAGGAAGGAATTCAGCCTCGATGAGAATCTGATTGAGACCCTGCCGGCTTATGATGAAACATCGCCGGAAGCCATTTTTCACAGGAATGAGCGCAGTGCAGTCCTGCAGAAATGCCTGAACCGCATTGCCCCGCAGTACCGTGAAGCTCTTTGGCTGGTATATATGATGGATCTGCGTTACGCAGATGCCGCAATGGTCCTGGGATGCGGGACAAAGCGGGTGGAAAACTTATTGAGCAACGGGAAGGCAAGGCTTCGCCTGGAACTGGAAAAGGAGGGCATCACACATGCGGACATCTGAAGAACGTATACTGGAACTGCACGAGCGTATGAGTTTGATGCAGAGCCGGAAGCGGCACAATAAATACATCATGCAGTGTGCGGCCGCCGGGGCTGCCTGTCTTGCCATTATGGTGCTGCTGGGGTTTGTCATTGCCGGGGCGCCGGTTCACAGCATGCCGGTCAGCCCGGACGGTATCTCTGCCAGCATCTTTGCGGACCACGCGGTTCTGGGGTATATCATGATTGCCCTGCTGGCATTCTGCCTGGGCGTATCGTTTACGATATTCTGTTACCGGCTGCGGAAACACACGGAGGAACGCAATGATTGAAAGCATTGAAAATGCACTGCAGATCATCGTCCTGCTGATTTGTTCCGGAATCGCACTGTACCGGGCAATTGCCAATCACAGCCAGACATGGGTTTTGGCATTCCTGTTCTTCGGCAGCTGGCTTCTGGGGGATATTTACTGGCTGGTATGCCTGCTGTTTTACGGCCAGACCCCGCAGATTTCCATCGTATCTGATCTGAGCTGGTATGGTTCCTATATTTTTCTGTATCTTCTGCTGTACCACAGCTCCGCCCCTGACAAAGACAGCAGAAAACACCGGCTTCCGTGGCTTGGCCCGGTCTTTGCGGCCGGAATGGCAGTCTTCTTCATAACGCAGGGCGAGCTTCTGAGTAATCTGATCTATGCATCACTGATGGGGCTTCTTCTGTTCGCTGCCCTCAGCAGGAAGATTGACCGCAAGCGATATCAGAACCAGCAGTTTCTGTCCGGTATGATCCTGCTGTTCTGCCTGCTTGAATACGGACTGTGGACCGCATCCTGTTTCTGGAAAACGGATACATTGTCCAATCCATATTACTGGTTTGACTTTCTTCTGACGGTCAGTTTTGTTTTCTTCCTCCCGGCAATCAAAAAGGCGGTGACAGAATGAATTATATTGAAAATTCCTATATCTGCCTGGCGGCGCCGGTCCTGCTGGCAATTCTGTGCCTGCGGGGCCCCGGGCGCAGAAGCCTTGCGTTTGTATTGTCGGGTATGACAGTCTGCCTGCTCTCGGCATATATCAGTACGTTTCTTGCCGGTTCGGCAGGCGTAGACCTGACGACTGCTTCTTATGAGATCTCCCCGGCAGTTGAGGAGATCATGAAATCCCTGCCGCTGCTGTTTTACGTGCTGGTATTTGAACCGGACAGGGGAACCGTTATTGCCGGGGCCCTGCTTGTGGCAGTCGGTTTTGCCACATTTGAGAACGTCTGTTTCCTGACATCATACGGCACGTCAGATCTGCTGCATCTGATGATCCGCGGCTTCGGCACGGGGGCCATGCACGTTGTATGCGGCATGATCATAGCTGTCAGCCTGCTTTATCTCTGGGACCGGCTGCGCCTGAGGATTGCCGGTACGTTTGCAGTCCTGTGTCTTGTTGTTACTTTTCATGCCGTTTTCAATATCTTCGTCAATCAGGCCGGTATCGTTTTCTGGATCGGCAGTCTGATACCGCTGATAGTGATTCTTGTATATCTGATATTCATCCGGAGCAGAGTCGGCATGATCTGAACTGTGCTCCCAGCCTGCATCCCTGCAGCGGGATGCTTTTTTTTGCATTTTATGAAAAAAAGCGGAAACAGGTTAGTGATTTCGGCTGTTTCAGGACACGTATTAAGTGAAAGGGTATTTCAGAAAGGAGGGGTGTTCCGTGATGACGGCAGAAGAAAGAGTTTCTTCCCTGCACAAACGGATGGATACCATGCGTAAAGTGCAGGAGCGCCGGAAAACAGGTGCTGCCGGGGCACTCAGCATCGGATTTGCTTCATGCCTGCTCTTTCTGCTCCTGGCAGAAGGAACAGCCCATTCCAGCGGTGCAGGGATGTACAGCGGATCAGCATTGCTGTTTGAAGGGGCAGGAGGTTATGTCCTGGTCGCTGTCATTGCCTTTACAGCAGCCGTAATCACGACAGTACTGTGCATGCGCTATAAGAACAAGAATAAAGATACTCACGATAAATATAACCAGCAAGGGAGGAAATCATCATGAATAAAACCCGTCTATTGAAAAGGATAATAAGCCTGTTGACAGTTTTGGTGCTGACCCTGGCGCTGATGCCCATCAACATTCTGACCCTGAAAGCAGGAGGAGCGGATGAGATTGAAGAGCCGGAAATGACTGAAACAATCACAGATGATACACCGGCCGCGGCCGATGACACCGGTAACTCGTATGATGTAAGTTACGATTCCGGTGATTATTCCGTGCCGGCAGAACAAAGTGTAAATGATGTTCCATATATTGAAGCTGTTGCTCAGGCTGCCGAACCGGTCACAGTACCGACGGTTGAACCGGCGGCAGAACCGATTGCAGAGAGAGTGACAGCGCCGGCTGTGGAGAGTGTAACAGAATCAGGCACTGAGACTGACAAAGCAGTGACGGTCACTCCGGAAAAGACCACGGATGAGCCGGGTGTTGATCCTGCCGCGGAAGCGTTGACAGATTCAGATGGAGATATGGCTGCAGAGGAAGCAGCAGAAATGACGGATGAGTCTTCTGCAGAAGAAATGGCAGAGCTGGCAGAAACAGTCACATATACGGTAACCTTTGACGCAAACGGACATGGTACCGCGCCGGCAGATGTCCCGGCAGAACAGGATGCCACCATCAGCGAACCGGATGCACTTTCAGAGGACGGTTATACATTTACCGGTTGGTACAAGGAAGCTGCTGCAGATGAATTGTGGGATTTCGCAGAAGACAAAGTGACGGAAGATATCACCCTCTATGCAGGCTGGATAGAAGATGAACTGGCAGTAACTGAAGAGGCTGCTGTCACCTTTACTGTCTCCTTTGACGCAAATGGACATGGTACTGCACCGGAAGCTGTCATTGCAGATGAGGGGGCACTCATTACCGAACCGGCTGCACTTTCAGAGGATGGCTATACATTTACCGGCTGGTATAAGGACGCAGCGGCAGCTGAGAAGTGGGACTTCTCCGCAGATAAGATCCTGGAGGATATCACACTCTATGCGGGCTGGTATGAAGAGGAGCCTGCTGTTATGTTTGGAACCGCTGCCGATAGAAGTGCCAACATATACAGCATCGAGTATGTAGATCTATCTGATTGGCTAGATGGCTATCCTCCCGATGGAGACTACATGACAGGAAACTGGCCTGAAAATTCCACGGCTGCTGCGGGTACCGTCGTTTCTTTGCCGCCGATCATACGCGGACCATATCCCGTCGAAAAGCTGTTTGGCGAAGGCTATGTGACCTACACATGGGAATGGCTTCACGTGGTTCCCAGAGGGAGCGGCAATTCCGCTGCCGATAACATACTTGATGCAAGTAGCGGTACCTTTGTGATGCCTGAAAGCGACGTGATCGTCAGAGGCGCGTGGACATACGGCGACTCTATTCAGGTATTTCCCCATGCCACCAAAGGTGGGAGTGTATCTCATGATGGCCGCAACGCCAGTTGGGCGGAATCTTCATACATTACCCTGACAGCCATCCCCGACCCGGACTATTACTTCGTCGGTTGGAAGCATGGTGACGAAAGCAACCCGAGCGGCCCGATTATAAGCACGCAGAACCCTTGGAGATTCCAGGCTACCCAGGATGTCAGGCATGAAAGGTATTGGGCAGTATTTGCGAAACAGGTCCCTCACAGCATAAAGATATATAACGGAACCGCAGATAAAACTTCTGCGAAAGAGGGCGAAACCATTACAATCACTGCAACTGAACCGTCCGGGAATAAGGTCTTTGATACATGGTGGGCAGAAAAACCGTCTACGCTTCAGTTTGCTGACGAGAATTCAACCCAGACTACGTTCGTGATGCCCAGGGCCGATGTGGAAGTTTGGGCGACATACAAGGACCTCTATTCCATAATTGTGCAGGAATCGGAGGGCGGCACGGGAACAACAAATTCTTCGCTTGTGGCTGTCGGAGAGATGGTCACACTTACGGCAACGCCAAACGGCGGATGGCGGTTCGATTATTGGGAAGTAGTCTCAGGAGACGTTGAACTCGCCGATTCCTCCAGTGCCGAGACAACACTGACCTTAGCTTCCAACATGGAAGATGTGATCGTGAAGCCGCATTTTTATCACATGGACGTGGTCATCGTCATAACGCCTATCACAGTCCAGGAGTCTGAGGGCGGCACAGGCGCGGCAAATCCGACATTTACGATGGCTCCTGGGGAAACGGTCACCCTGACAGCAACACCAAGAGGTCAATCATATTACTTTGATCATTGGGAAGTGATCTCAGGAGGTGTTGTCCTTGATGATCCGTACAGTGCAGAGACGACATTTGTTTCCAACGGGAATGCGGTCATTGTGAAGCCGGTGTTTAAAAGGAGGGACGTAGTCGTCGTCATTAATCCTGTAGAAGTGCAGGAGTCGGAAGGCGGCACAGGAGCGGCGAATCCGACATTTACAATGAATGCCGGGGAGACAGTCAGCCTTACGGCAACACCGGAAAACGGATATGTCTTCGATCATTGGGAGGTGGTCTCTGGAGGCGTTACCCTTGATGATCCCAACAGCGCCGGGACGACGTTTGTATCCAACGGGAATGTGGTCGTCGTAAAGCCACACTTTGTCAGAGGCGATACCGAGTACAGCATTACCTACAATAATCTCAAGGGAGCCTCGAACAGCAATCCCACTGCATACACTGCTGCTGACACACCTATCCAGCTGGCGGATCTGCCGGATGTGACAGGTTTCACTTTTGATGGCTGGTATGACAACGCTGATTACAATGGAAATGCTGTAACGGAAATTCCGAAGGACAGCACGGGAAACAAGGTGTTTTACGCGAAATGGACGGCAGCTTCTTCCTATTCCGTCACTGTCGTCAGCGGCACGGCTGACAAAGATACCGCAATGGCAGGCGAGATTGTGACCATCACTGCCAACGAAGCCGAGAACGGGTATGCCTTTGTTCAGTGGGCAATGGTCGACGGCATAGACTATGCGCAGACGGACGCCTTTTCCACTACCTTTATCATGCCTGCGAAGGATGTTACAGTCACTGCGGTCTTCAAAGAAATCAGCTTGCCGGACATCGAGGATCAGATGTACACCGGTGAAGAGATCAAGCCGACTTTCGGATTGTTTGATGTAATGCTGGACGGCGTGGACGTGGCCTTCCCCAGTGAATATGTACTTAGTTACAGGGACAACATTAACGCGGGTAAAGCAACAGTGATCTTAACCTTCAGGGACCCCGTAACCGGGAAACCTGATTCCCGTCTGGGCACCAAGAGCACTACGTTCAATATCTCCCCCGCTGAGCTGACAATCACCGGCATCACTGCGTCGGACAAAGTATACGATGGTACTAATACCGCGACGGTCGGCTCATCCTCGGCAATTGTGAGCGGCTTGGTGTCAGGCGATGATATCGGACTCACATACACCGGCATCTTTAAGGATGCAAATGCCGGCAGTGATAAGACAGTGACGGTCACTGTCACCTTGACCGGCCAGGACGCGGGAAACTACATAGTAAAGTCGACCAATACCCCAACGGCATCAATCACCAGGGCACCGCTTACCATCACGGTCAAGGATCAGACGCATATTTATGACGGAAATTCTCACGGCGAGCACAACACAGTCTATAATGACACGAACGCGATCAATGAAAAGGTTGAGTTCAGTGGTCTGCAGGGCAGTGATGCACTGACGCGTATCGTTCTGGATGGCTCGGAAACGGGCGTCGGGGTGTATCAGGGTCTGATCAGGATCACCGGATGGAATGCCGGAGAAAAAAGCGGAAACTACGAGCCTGTTCTCAATGCCGGAACGCTGACGATTTTCGAATATATATTCTCGGTTGGTGAAGGTTCTGCCTGGACGAAAGGATCTTCTGTAGGGATGAACTATACAATCCACCGCAGCTTTGAAGACGAGAAGACATATTCACTGTTTGAGAACATTGAAGTGGATGGTGCAGTCATTGATGCTTCGAACTACTCTGCAGCTGCAGGCAGTCTGAAAGTCACATTGAATGCATCTTATCTGAATACACTGGCCAACGGAAGCCATACCGTGAAGATCAATTTCAGGGACGGCAGTGTTGAGACAGCGCTGACGATCAGGCCGAAACCGGCAAATGACGCAAAGCCGGCCAAACCTGCAGATCCGGTCAAACCGGGAGCGGCCTACGTTCCGAATACGGCGGATAAGGGCAGTCCCATTCCATGGGCCAGCCTGCTGTATATGTTCCTGGTCAGTCTGGCAGGACTGCTGGCGTACCGCAGAAGCTTCACCGAATAACCGGAGAAAGCACACCAAACACAACTAAAACAAAGAAAAAACCGCATATATATGCGGTTTTCTTGACTGATGGTGCCGCTTGGCAGACCTCAAAAAATATGCTTACTATGCGTTATAGTGCCTATTTTCCCGTATATAAACATGTTTATACAGATATCCACAATCATGCAAATTGCTT
>JAFOIT010000057.1 GCA_017420585.1 Solobacterium sp. | reverse complement strand
TGCGGCCCTGCGCAAGGGGATCCCGCTGGAAGAAGGCATGACCCTGCCGGCTTCCATCCATATCATTTCCGTAAATGAAAAGAAGATGAAGACCATCTTTTCAATCATGATTTATGAAGGCCGCAACCGGGAGATCAAGCGGATGATGGAATACTTCCACCATTCCGTCACCCGTCTGGAGCGGAAGAAGTACGGCTTCCTGGACTGCCAGGGACTGCGGCAGGGCGAATACCGCCGGCTGCGGCGCTATGAAATCCGTCAGCTGATCCAGATGGCGGAAACCGGCCGGATATCAGTCGACGGAAAGACCCAGGGCTGAGAGCCGGTCCCGGTCAGGATCAATGTAAATCGTTTTATAGCTGCCAAGCTGTACCATGCCCGGTTTCGCGCCGGGTATTTTTTTCAGCTGGGATACCGGACAGTAATTGACCGGAACGCTGGAAGAGGACCGCCCGGCTGAGTAGTACGCGGCAATTTCCGCCGCCGTCCGCAGGGTCTCCTCATCCGGATGACTGTCATGGATGACTACATGGGCCCCGTGATAATCCTTGGCATGGAGCCAGATTTCCGGCTTGCGGGCCTGATGGAAGGTCAGGGCTTCATTCTGCAGGTTGTTGCGGCCGAAGGAAATGCGCACCCCGTTGTCAAGGGTGATAGTAGTGATTTTCGGCCCGGCGGGTTTCTTTTTGCGCTGGACCCGCTTTTTCTTTTCCTGCAGGTAACCGCCCCGGATGAGTTCTTCCTTGATTTCTTCCGCCGTGGCAAAATCAGCCTGTTCCAGCTGCTCAAGCAGACCGTTGAAATACTCGATTTCCTGCTCACACAGGCCGATCTGTTCCTGCAGGTAGATCTGGCCTTTTTTCAGTTTGCTGTAGCGGCCGTAGCATTTCCTGGCATTCTGGCGGCCGTCGAGCTTCGGGTCCAGGG
Organism: Solobacterium sp.; assembly: GCA_017420585.1. Classification (GTDB taxonomy): domain Bacteria; phylum Bacillota_I; class Bacilli_A; order Erysipelotrichales; family Erysipelotrichaceae; genus Bulleidia. The sequence goes on along the minus strand of JAFOIT010000057.1, from coordinate 2,236 downwards.
GAATGCGCACTGGGCTGCCGGTATCAAAGTCTTCCAGTGTTATTTCCTTTTGGCCCTTGGTGTCGGCAATCCCGTAGGAGAACAGCAGATCCCCGTACTGGCGCCAGCGGTCGCAGTCCCGGGCCTCATCATACTCCTTCAGCAGCCGCGGCAGTTTTGTCTTCTGGTGCTTCAGGTGCCGCTTCACGGCCTGGAAAACATCGCCGCTGATCTGGCGGATCCGGTCTTTTTCTTCCTTGTGATAATACAGAATATCGAAACCTTCAAACAGCGGGTAGTCGACACACGGGCCGGTCGCGGTCAGCGGCAGGCAGTGGAAGACTGCTTCGTTGTTCCGGTTGGCAATAAACAGCCGGTCAGACTGCGCGATTTCCTGCATGATATCCTGCATGGACTGGCCATGGGCCATCCGGTATTCGGCTTCTTCCGCCAGAAACGGTGAGAAACCGGCAAACTGCTGGGTCAGGGTTTTATCGGCTTCGATGTGCCAGTCGCTGAACGGATCCCGTTTGTTCTGCGGCGGGGTCTCATGGAACCTGGCGCCCGGATGGATCGTGCGGCGGGTATTCTCAAACGGCGGAATCCGCTTCAGGGCATCCACCACCACGCCGTCCGCATTGACCAGGATGATATTGGCGTATTTGCCCATCAGTTCCACATACAGCTTCATTTCTTCCGGATCGCCGATATCGTTGTGCCGGCGGACCGTGAACACACACCAGCGGTCCAGATCCTTCTGCTCCAGCTCTGCCAGGGTCGCGCCTTCCAGATACTTGCGCAGAACCATGCCGAAGTTGCCCGGCTCGGCCGGCGTCGGATAGGAACGCTTTGTCATCAGCATCCGGTTGTACTGTGAATGGCAGGAGATCATCAGCTGCTGCCGGCCGGTGCGGCCATGGACATGGAACAGTACTTCCGTTGTGGAAATCTGATAAATACGCTGGATGCGCAGGGGCAGCAGCGGCTTGATTTCCTGTATGATTTTATGCAGCAGAATACCGTCAAGAGCCATGATCTCACCTCACCGGGATCATTATATCTCATGATTGACTACTTGTCTTTCGGCGGTGTACCCTTATGACAGGGAGGATACCTTGCCATGAAGAAAGGTTTACTGATTGTCATCAGCGGCCCATCCGGTGTCGGCAAAGGCACAGTGCTGAAAGAATTTATCAATGACCCTGACCTGAAACTTGCGTATTCTGTCTCCATGACCACCAGGGCGATGCGTCCGGGGGAAGTGGACGGTGTCAATTACTATTATGTGACCCGCGAGGAGTTTGAACGGGCCCGTGACAACGGCGAACTGCTGGAGTCGGCGGAATTTGTCGGCAACTACTACGGCACCCCGCTCAAGAGCGTCGAAAAGCTCCGGAACGAAGGCAAAAACGTTCTGCTTGAAATCGAAGTGGAAGGATGTAAACAGGTATGTGAGAAGGTTCCCGAGGCGGTTACGATTTACATTGTCCCGCCCAGCATGGAAGAGCTGGAACGGCGAATCCGCGGACGCAGCACGGAACCGGAAGAGATCGTCCAGCAGCGGCTGGCCAAGGCAGCCCGTGAGCTGACGATGGTCGGGCACTACAAATATGTGGTCTGCAACGATGATGTCAAGCTGGCAGCGGATATCATCCGGGTAATTATCAAGAGACATATGGAACTGGACACATAATCCGGTTCTTTTTTGTACTATAATAAATCCATAAAAGGGAGGAACTCACATGGAACAAATCGTCAGTATCGATAAAGCCAAAGCAGTCATTGACAGCGGCATCGATCAGGCTCAGGAAATCATCAAGAATAATGAAGAGCTGAATGAACTCGTAACCAAGGTGCAGACAACCGTCAAAAACACCCCGGTGCTCGGGGACGCGGTTGCAGATCTGCCGGTCATGGTGTCAATGGTCAGAAGCTACGCGGCCAAGGAATACACTGTGGTCTCACCGAAGGTGATCGCGGCGCTGGTCAGCACCTTCCTGTATCTGGTGAAGCGGAAGGACCTGATTCCGGACAATATTCCGATTCTCGGCCATCTGGATGACATCGCCATTGCGGCTGTCGCCCTGAAGCTGAGCGAACCGGAACTGAAGGCATTCCGTGAATGGCAGGATGCCAAAAAGGCAGAAGAAGCATAATTTTCATAGAAGTGAGGAAGGGGATATGAGAAAACCGATTATTGCTGTTACACCCGACAAAACCCCCGTTGACATCCCCGGTGTTATGACCGGAAGCAGAG
>JAFOIT010000056.1 GCA_017420585.1 Solobacterium sp. | reverse complement strand
TCATCGACAGCCTGGAGAAGATGGAATGGGATCTGCCGCAGTACAGCTGGGGCAAGGAATACCACACGAAGTACATGGCCGGCATCGGCAAGCAGATTGCCGAGGACCTGAGTGAGTAATATGGCAAAGTTCATAACCGCAAGACAGGCCGCGGAACTGATCCCGGACGGTGCTGTCATCGGCGTCGGTGGGATGGGGCTTTCGGGCTTCCCGGAAGAAGTTGCCTGTGCCATCAGGGATCTCTATAAGGAAACCGGACATCCGAAGAATCTGGAACTGCACCAGGGCTCGGCCATGGGGGACCACGGCTACGGCAACCAGTTTGTCGGCTGGGAAAAGACCCGGCGGGGTGAGGATGACCCGCAGCCGTCCGGTGTGCGCGGGCTTTCTAGACTCGGGGAAGCCGGCCCGGGCCTGGTCACGAAGTGGTACGGGGCCCACGTCCAGTCGGCCCATGCCCTGAATGACCTGGCGGCCAAAGGGGAAATCACCGGCAACTGCCTGCCGCAGGGTGTCGCCGTCAATCTCTGGCGGGAAATCGCTGCCGGCAGACCCGGCCTTCTGACCAAGGTGGGCCTCGGCACATTTGTCGACCCGCGGCTGGAAGGCGGCCGGATGAATGAACAGACGCAGGAAAACGTGGCTGAACTGGTGAATTTCGCCGGTGAGGAATATCTGTTCTACAAGAGCTTCCCGCTGAATGTGGCGTTATTACGCGGCACGGTGGCGGACGAAAAGGGCAATATCTCCTTCATGCATGAAGGCATTATCAACGAAGGCCTCGCGATTGCCAGCGCTGCCCACAACAGCGGCGGCATCGTCATCGTGCAGGTGGAATACCTGGCCAAGGCAGACAGCCTGAATCCGAAGGATGTCAAGATCCCGGGGATCCTCGTTGACTATGTCGTGCAGTCCACCGATCCGATGGCGGCCTGGCAGGCGGAAGGCGTCTACTGGGAACCGTCCTTCTCCGGCCAGATCCGCAAGCCGGTCTCCGCGATCGAACGCTATCCGCTGGATGAGCGCAAGGTCGTGGCCAGACGGTGCGCCATGGAAGTCGAACCGGACAGCGTGCTGAACCTGGGCGTCGGCATTTCGGCCAACGTCGGCAATATCCTGGCGGAGGAAGGGTGCATCGATCTCGTTACAATGTGCTCTGAGTCGGGCATGATCGGCGGCGTGCCGTGCCCGCTGCCCAACTTCGGCTCCAGCTACAACCCCGAAGCGACGATTGAGCACAACGCTTCCTTCGACATCATCGACGGCGGCGGCCTGGACATGACCTGCCTCGGGCTGGGCGAGTGTGACGAAAAAGGCAACATCAATGTCTCCAAGTTCGGCCGGCGGCTGATCGGCCCGGGTGGCTTCATCGACATCACCAACGCAACCCACAAGGTTGTCTTCTGCGGTACCTTCATGGGCAAGGCCAAGCTGGCGGTCCATGACGGAAAGCTGGAAATCGTGCAGGAAGGCAATGTCAAAAAGTTCCTCAAGCATGTCCAGCAGATCACCTTTGCAGGCAGATATGTCAAGCCGGGCCAGAAGGTCCTCTATGTGACGGAGCGCTGTGTCTTTGAACTGCGGGACGGCGTCATGACGCTGATTGAAATTGCCCCGGGTGTGGATCTTGAAAAGGATATTCTGGCCAACATGGACTTCACCCCGGCCATTGCGGCTGATCTCAAAGTCATGGATGAAGGGCTCTTCCGTGAGGAATGGGGCGGCCTGAAGAAAATACTGACAAAGGAGGAACAGGCATGATTCTTGATAAAAAACACGAACTGGAACGCAAGCTGTTCCGCCAGTTCGCGGAAACGGAATTCACCAAGGAACTGCAGGACAGACTGGATGAGACCGGGGAATTCGACTGGGATATGCACCGCAAGATGGCCCGGTACGGTTTCATGGGTGTCCGGATTCCGCGGGAACTCGGCGGGGCCGGGGGAGACTATCTTTCCTATGCCCTGCTGATTGAGGAGTTTGCCCGGGTTGATGCGGCGCTGTCCATTTACGCCAACACCTCGAACTCCCTGGGCGGGGGCCCGCTGATGATGGCCGGCACCCAGGCCCAGAAGGAAAAGTACCTGCCGCAGATTGCCAGCGGTGAGAAGATCATGGTCTTCGCCTTAACGGAGCCGGGGGCCGGTTCCGACGCCGGCGGGACGACCACCACGGCGATTGCGGACGGGGATGACTTCATACTTAACGGCCGCAAAACCTTCGTCTCGGGTGCGCCGATGGCGGACTGGTGCCTGGTCTTTGCCAAGACCGACCTGGCCGCGAAGGGATCCCGGGGCATCTCGATGTTTGTCGTTGACCTGAAGCTGCCGGGTGTGTCGCTGGGCGCGCCGGAGAAGAAGATGGGCATCAACGGTTATCCGACCTGTGACGTTGTCATGGAAGATGTCCGGGTATCGAAGGACTGCCTGGTCGGACCGCTGCACAGGGGCTTCTCCATTGCCATGCGCACGCTGGACGGCGGGCGTCTCGGCATGGCGGCCCAGGCCGTGGGCATTGCCCAGTCGTGCCTGGATGAATCCGTTGCCTATGCCAAGGAGAGAAAGCAGTTCGGCCAGCCGATCGGCAATTTCCAGGGGATCAGCTTCATGCTGGCGGAAATGGCCACCGAGATCGAAGCGGCCAGACAGCTGGTCTATCATGCGGCGGAGCTGAAGGATGCCGGCAAGGACGCCACCATGGCCTGCTCCATGGCCAAGTTCTATGCGGCTGAGACGGCCAACCGCTGTGCCTATAAAGCCGTACAGATCCACGGCGGCTACGGGTATTCCAAGGATTATAAAGTCGAACGGCTGTACCGGGATGCACGCATCTGCAGCATCTATGAAGGCACCAGCCAGATTCAGGAAGTTGTCATTGCCGGACAACTGCTGAAGAAATAGGAGGACGGACATGAAGATTATCGTTACGGTAAAACAGGTGCCGGATACCACCGGCAAAGTGTCCGTCAAGCCGGACGGAACGCTGGACAGGGCGAGCATGGAAACGGTCACCAATCCGGATGACCTCAATGCCGTGGAAGCGGCCCTGCAGCTCAAGGATCAATACGGGGCCAGGGTCATCACCGTGACCATGGGCCCGATGCAGGCGGAAAGCATGCTCAGGGAACTGTATGCCATGGGCGTGGATGAATGCGTGCTGGTTTCCGGCCGGGAATTCGGCGGCTCGGATACCTACGCGACCAGCCAGATTATCGCCGCGGCCATCGATACGATCGGTCTGGATGAGGATGACATCATCCTTGCCGGCCGGCAGGCCATTGACGGTGATACAGCCCAGGTCGGACCGCAGATTGCCGAGAAACTGCACCTGCCGCAGGTCAGCTACGCGGCCGAGATCACAAAGGAAGACGACGGCCTGCTGATCAAGCGGATGCTGGAAGACGGCTACATGATGATCAAGGTCAAGACACCGTGCCTGATCACCTGCGTCAAGGAACTCAATGAACCCCGCTACATGAGCGTGCAGGGGATCGAGGACTGCTTTGACAAGGAGATCCGGATTCTCTCCTATGAGGATCTGAAGGATCACCCGCTGATTGACAAGACAACGATCGGCCTGCAGGGCAGCCCGACCAACATTTACAAATCATTCACCCCGCCGCAGAAGAGTGCCGGCCGGATGCTGAAGGGCAATGCCCAGGAAACAGCAGCCGAACTGGCCAAGTGCCTGGCGGAGAAGCACCTGATCTAGGAGGGAAGACGAAATGACATTCAACAGTATGAATTTAGATGAATTCCATGATGTCTGGGTCTTTGCCGAACAGCGTCAGGGAGAACTGATGCCGGCTGTGCTGGAACTGGTCAGCGAAGGCCGCAAACTGGCCGATGAACTGCATTGTGAACTGCATGCCGTCCTGCCGGGCCACGATGTGGACTCGCTGGCGGTGACATTAGGCGGCTATGGGGCTGACAAAGTCCTGATTTATGACCACGAACTGCTGAAGAACTACCGGACCGAGACCTATACCGAAGTCATTGCGCAGGCGGTGGAGGCATTCAAGCCGGAGATCCTCCTGTTTGTGGCTTCGAACATCGGCCGGGACCTGGCCCCGCGGTGCGCTGCCCGTCTGCATACCGGACTCTGTGCCGACTGCACGCATCTGGATGTGGACCTGGGCGGGTATATCGATTTCCTGCGGAAGGAATCTTCCGTGGATGTTGACAATACGAACTTTGAATCCAAGATGTTCGATGTCGAACGGAATCTGAAGATGACCCGTCCGGCGTTCGGCGGCCACCTGATGGCCACCATCGTCTGCCCGCGTTTCCGGCCGGCCATGGCCACGGTCAGACCGGGCGTTATGAAGCTGCGGGAATACAGCTCTGAAAAAGCCGCGGCCGTGCAGGTTGAAAAACCGGCCTTCCGGCTGGATGAAAGCGATGTCCAGACAGATATCATCGAAATCGTGAAGTCGACCCGGAAACAGGTGGACCTGATCGGGGCGGATGTCATCGTGTCCGTCGGCCAGGGCATTGCCCGGGACGTGGATAAGGGCCTGGCGCTGGCGGCCGAGCTGGCGGATGAACTGGGCGGTGTCCTGGGGGCTACCCGGGCCGTCATTGACAACGGCTGGCTGAGCGCCGACCACCAGGTCGGCCAGACCGGCAAGACCGTCCGGCCGAAGATCTACATTGCCCTGGGCATCTCCGGGGCGATCCAGCACAAGAGCGGCATGCAGGACAGTGAGTGCATCATTGCCGTAAACAAGGCCGAGAACGCGCCGATCTTTGAGATTGCCGACTACGGTATTGTCGGCGACCTGTTCGATGTTGCCCCGAAACTGATAGAGGAATTCAGAAAGGCAAAACAATAATGGAACTGCAGGAAAAGACCCTGGCCCAGGCTTTCCGGGAAACCGTGGAAAAACACGGTGACCGGCCGGCTGTCCGGGATGTTCATGAGATACTGACCTATGCCGAACTGGCAGACCGGGCTGACCGCCTGGCCGGGTCTTTTCTCCTGTTCGGTTACGGCTACGGCACGCATATCGGCATCCTCGCCGCCAACGGCATACCGGCGCTGACGGCGTTTCTGGCGGCCTGGCAGATCGGGGCAGTCATTGTCCCGCTGAATATCCATTTCACGGATCACGAGCTGAATGTATGCCTGCATAAGGCGGACGTGCAGCTGCTGCTGAGTGAACGGCCGGTGCAGACAGAGATTCCTGTCTGGCAGCTGGATGAACTGCCGGAAACGGTATTTGCCGGAGCCACTTCCGTCGTCAGGCCGCAGGACACCGACACGATCCTGTTTACCAGCGGAACGCTGGCGGATCCCAAGCCGGTGCTGAGCACGCACTATGCCCGCTACAATACTGCGGTGAGCCAGCTCGAAGCATTGGAACTGACGGAACAGGACAGCCTGCTGGCCGTCCTGCCGATGTTCCACTGTTTCGGCCTGACCGCCACGGTCCTGCCGGCCATCCTGGCAGGGGCGTGCCTGTGCTTCCCGGCTGACACGCACAGTTACAGTGTGCTCGATATGGTGGAAGCCGGGCGGTGTACAATCCTGACCGCCGTGCCGTCGCTGTTCCTGGCAATCATGCGGCGGCAGGCAAACGAACCGCGGGATATCTCGAGCCTGCGGGCCGGCTATGTCGGCGGGTCGACCTACAGTGCCGACTTCCTGCAGAAGGCGGAAGCGAGCCTGGGCATGACGATCCTGCCGTCCCTGGGCCAGACCGAAGCGACCGCCGGCCTGACCACCGCGTCGCTGTCCGATCCGTTCGAGGTCCGGGCCATGACCATCGGCCATATCTTCCCGCATCTGGAATACCGGATCGAAGACGGTGAGCTGTGCGTGAAGGGCTATGCCGTCATGCCGGGCTATTATAAAATGCCGGAAGCCACCGCCGAAGTCATCGACGAAGACGGCTGGCTGCATACGGGTGACCTGGTCCGGGAATGGCACGGCAACCTCATCTATGAGGGCAGGAAAAAAGAACTGATCATCCGGGGCGGGGAGAATATTTCACCGCTGGAGCTGGAAACAACCCTGCTCAGTGACAAGCGCATCCGGGAGTGCAAGGTAACAGGAATCCAGGATCCGCACTGGACCGAGATTGTCTGTGCCTGCATCGTGCCGGAAACACCGCTGACGGAGGATGATGTACTGGCCATCCTGAAAGACCGGGTGGCTGCCTACAAGCTGCCGCAGAAAATCGTCTTCTTTGAGAAACTGCCGCGCACATCCACCGGCAAGGTGGACCTGCCGCAGCTGCACGCAATCCTTTCCGGGGGAGCGTCCTGATGGGCCGGCAGGACTGGCGTCCGGCCAATCTGCTCAATCCCGTGCCGGCGGTGCTGATCACTTCCTGCGATGAGAAGGGCAGATACAACGTCATGACCGCGGCCTGGGCCGGGACAGTCTGTTCCGATCCGGTCATGGTCAGTGTATCGATCCG
>JAFOIT010000055.1 GCA_017420585.1 Solobacterium sp. | reverse complement strand
TTCCTCCCCGAGCGTATAATCCGGGATGCGGATCCGCCGCCGGACAACGGTCATGCGTACACCTCCCGCTTAATCGCAGACATTGAAGTTGGTATCCGCATATCCTTTCAGCACCGCTGTCATTTCCGGACCGTATTCCTTTTCGAAATCGGCCATGACCGCCGCACAGATCTGTTCACCTTCGGCTCCGAAGATGGCCTTCGTAACTTCCGCGTAGGCATAGAAAGAATTGGCGCAGTGATAGTCAAAGCCCTTCACATATTCCATCTTCTTCGGATGGGCTTCGCCTTCCTTCAGACCGGCATTGCGGATGATATGCTGACAGAACCCGCTCTTGTGCAGGGTATACGGAACCTCATAGACAATATACGGGTTGAAGCCCCGGCAGATCGAGTTGTCCAGGTGCGCGCAGTAAGTATCTCCCGCCTCGGTCAGGCCCATCGCTTTGAACTGGGCATGCCACGGACACTGGGTGATGTGGATGGACAGGTCCGGAGAAAGCGATTCGATGGTCGAACGGTTCTCGATGCCTTCGTCCTTCACTTCCTGGGTGTTGACCCACTCACCGTATTCCATATAGGTGCCGTAGGTCAGTTCTTTTCCGTCCCGGATTGCCCGCTGGGCCATGCGCCGGCCCCGGCTCTCCGCATAGTACTGCGTCCCGTGGATAAAGGCTTTCTTTCCCCGCTCCCCGAACGAAGCTGTCAGTTTTTCATAGAATTCCGCCGCAATCCAGGCGTGTGTCTTTTCTGTAAACATACTGTCCACCTCCGCCTTCATCATAACAAATTCCCGGGCCGGAAGAACTTCTTCCGGACTGCTTTTATCATCTTGAAACTGTATTAAACATCTGATAGTTTGGAAGCAGAGGTGAACAATCATGACAATCAAAGAACTTGTTTTGAAGAACCGCAGTTACAGAGCCTATGATGAATCCTATCAGCTGACGGAACAGGACATGCGCGACTATGTCGAACTGTGCCGTTATTGCGCCACTTCCGGAAATATCCAGGCATTGAAATTCTATACTGCCTGGGAACGGGATGAAGTCGATGCCATTGCCAAGTGCACACACTGGGGCAAGGACCGTCCGTATCCGGGCATCAACCCGAGCGGCTTTATCGTCATCCTGCAGGATACCGATATTGACAAGCGGATGTGGGCCTGGTGGCGGGATGCCGGCGTGGCAGCCCAGACCATCCTGCTCAGTGCCGCGGAACAGGGTCTGGGCGGTCTGATGATCGGCAGTTTCGACAAGAATCCTCTCCGTAAAGTAACAAATCTGGCTGACAACCTGAAGATCCTGCTGGTCGTTGCCATCGGCAAGCCGACCGAGGGCAGTGTCGTTGAAGACGTCGGGCCTGACGGGGACCTCCGGCCGCGGCGGGATGAAAACAACGTCACCCACGTCAAGAAGCGTCCGCTGGACGAACTGATCGTCAAGCGCGGTTAAGCCTCACACATAAAAATCCATGTGGTCAGGGGATCACATGGTTTTTTATCTTGTTTCATCCAGAAACTTCTTGAGTTCCTGCGGCAGCCTGGTCACAAACCGCACTGTCCGGCACCCGTGTTCCTTCAGCAGGCTCAGCGGGTACCGCCCCCGCTCATAGAATTCCTGCAGGGTCAGGGCGTTTGCCCCCTCATCGTCATGCCCGGTCACCAGGCAGCGCGCCACGAGGCAGGAATACGGCGCCGCATAGTAGATGTAGACGGTATCGCCGGTCTGCATCTTCTTTTTTGTATGCCAGTACCGGGTCTTCCTCTGCCGGAACGCCCCGAGCACATCGAAGTAGGCCGGATTGGCCGGGATCAGCCAGTCCGACGGGGCCAGGTCGGCTTTGCGGGTTTCCGTGAAACTGCGGCTGTCCGCCAGCAGCTGCGCGATCATTTCATCCGGTACACCGCTGTCCAGCAGCACGGAAATCCAGTTTTTCTTATTCATGTGATAGGCCGGCCAGATCCCCGGCACAGCCAGGTATTCTGCCATTTTCCCTTCCGGCACCTTGACGTTCAGGATTTCACATTTCTCTTCCGGGGCCTCCGGCATCAGTTTATCCAGGGTGATTTCCCCGATCAGGCCGTACCATTTGCGGTTTTCGTGGTTGCGGATCACCGTATAGCCGTTTTCTTTCTTCCATGGCCGGTCGGGCCGGTCACCGTAGCGGGACAGCACCAGGTCTGCCGCGTATTCCGCCTGCGCGCTCAGATAGTCCTTCGGCACAAAGCAGGTCCGGGCCAGTTCCTCCAGTATTTCGAGGTACTCGCTGCGGACTTCAGCCGCGAATGTGCTGCGGACATGGGCATGCACCAGCACATATTCTTCCCCGAGTTCCGTGTCCATGACCCGGCCGCTGACCGTGCCCTTTTCATCAACGGTCACTTCGGCCTCAAACTGGCCGTCCATGAATGTCCGGCGGAAAACGGAAACAGATCCTGCCGGCACAAAACCGCAGGCTTTCATTTTTTCCCGGTCGGGTTTCAGTTTTAAGAACAGTTCGGATTCCAGTGTCATATCAGATTTACGTTTACGCCATGTCAGGGTTTAACCAGGTCCAGAATGGCCTGTACTGTCGCGGCCTGCTGCTGTTCGGCGGTAATGCCCGGCTGGCCGTCGCCGTTCTGATGCCCGTAGCTGCCAAAACCCGCATGATTGCCGCCGGGGATTACCGTTTCCACGGCACTCGGCGGCCAGTACTGCCGGGCTTCCTCATAGGCATCCGGTTCCAGACAGCCGTCTTCCGTCCCGTATACGGAAAGCATTTTCAGATCAGGCAGTTTTCCGGTGGGATAGGCTGCCAGCAGCACCAGGCCGTCCGTTTCTGCCGCATGGGAAGCCGCAAAGGACGCGGCCGCGATCCC
>JAFOIT010000054.1 GCA_017420585.1 Solobacterium sp. | reverse complement strand
TCTTTTTCGGAACAGACGACATTGATCAGGGTTGCCGGCCTGTTTTTCTTCATCTGCACCGGCACCGTGAACACATCGCGTGCCCCGGCTTCCATCAGTTTCGTGAAGGCATAGCCGATCTCTTCCCCGGTCATGTCATCCACATTGAAGCACAGTTCCACGACCCCGTCGGTGCCGCTGCCGGTTTCTCCCAGCAGTGCCCGGACGCAGTTGGCAACCGGGAAATCCTTGGTACCCATGCCATAGCCCGAAGCCTGTACCTTCATGACCGGCATCTCACCGAAGGAGGTGACGAAGTGCTTCAGCAGGGCTGCCCCGGTCGGGGTGCAGAGCTCACCTCTGATTTCCTGCCGGCTGTAGACCGGGATGCCCTGCAGGATCAACTCGGTAGCCGGGGCCGGGACCGGCAGGATCCCGTGCGCACAGCGGACCGTACCGCTGCCGACATGCACCGGCGAGGCAATGACCTGATCCGGATGGATCCGATCCATGAGCAGGCATACCGCTGTCACATCAGCCAGGGCGTCCATCGTCCCGACCTCATGGAAATGAATTTCACTCACCGGTACGCCGTGAACCTTGCTCTCCGCTTCGGCAATCAGCCCATAGACTGCCAGGATATCCTTTTTAACCTTGTCCGATACCTGCAGGTGGTCATTGACCAGGTGTTCGATGGCGTGCATGCCGGTATGGTGATGGTGGTGGTGTCCGTGGTCATGGTCATGATCATGCGTGTGTTCATGTTCATGGTCATGATCGTGATGATGCTCATGTTCATGATCGTGATCGTGGTGATGCTCATGGTCATGGTCATGATCATGGTGTTCGTGCTCATGGTCATGCATATGGACATGGTCATGACTGTGCTCATGCATGTGCTCGTCTTCCTCTTCCCCGTTCACCATGACATGCATGTGTGTGCCCTTGATGCCGCATTTGAAGGATGTCTCCGGCCGGTAGGTCACTTCCGGAATACCGAGATGATTCAGTTCTTCCGTAAAACCTTCCGGATCCGGAAGGAGTTCGAGCAGGGCCGCTGTGAGCATGTCACCGGCTGCACCCATGCCGCAGTCAATATACAGTGTTTTCATTATTGTTCTCCCTTCTGAACTAAAAGAAAGCATGATGATCTCTTCTGAGACTTCATACTTTCTCCGTATGCTTTTATATTCTCGTATCGCAGGTCAGAAATGCTTCGGCATTTCCCGATGGGAACTTCATGTTCCGGCTGCGCTGCTGTTTACTGCAGAGCTGCGATAATCTCCCTGACCGCTTCCTGGATCAGGGCGGCAGTGGAGAGATCCTTAACTCCGACTATGACATTATCACAGCTGCGGAAGGGAATCAATATTTTTGCCGCGTCGCTCTGGCCGACGGCTGCCGCCATGGCCGGGGTGATCTCACCCAGCATGGCATCGGCGATGACAATGCCCAGCGGGCCGACAATCACATCGGCTTTCCGGCAGGCTACCCGGACCGCATTTTCCCCGGTTGCGGCTTCATCTGCCCCGGCTTTGAGCATGGCTGTAACCGCCGTCGTATTTGTGCCGACCGCCAGGATTTTGACTTCCGGTATTTCCTTCCGGACCGCGGTGATCAGCTGCCGGCCGATCCCGCCGCCCTGGGCATCAATAACAAGTATCGTTTTCATATCAGTACCCGAATTTCTCTGCGGCTGCCTGCATGTTTTCCCGGATGGCTACCCCGAACGGGCACCTGGTCTCGCAGACACCGCACTGGATGCACTCACCCGCGTGGTGCTCCAGCACTTTGTAATGTTCTCTGACTGTTTCCGGAACCTCACCCTGCGCCAGGGCCAGATTCAGGAACTTTGTTACATCAGCAACGCTGATCTGCATCGGGCAGGGCGCGCAGTGGCTGCAGTACATGCAGTGCCCGGACCAGCTGATCTTCGGGAACGCTGCCAGCGCGGCCGCGTAATCCTTTTCTTCTTCCGGTGCGTCTTCATACGCGAGGCTCTCCCGCAGCTGTTCCACACTCTTTGCCCCGGCCAGAACCACCGCGACTGCCGGCCGGCTGAGGGCATAGTGGATGCACTGGTTAACGGTCAGGGCAGCGCCTGCCGGAGACAGTTCGGCATTGAGCAGGTCCCCGCCGCCGAAAGCCTTCATGACTGTGATCCCGACGCCGAGCCGCTGGCAGGTCTCATACAGCTTCTCCCGGTCCGGATCCATGTTGATCAGCTGTTTTTCATACGCTGCGTCGGCCCAGAGATCCTCGACGTTTTCACTGGCCGGCTGCAGGTCATAGCACGGGTTGACACTGAACATAAGCACTTCGATCTTCCCGGTTTCCACCGCCTTCAGGGCAACGACAGGATTGTGCGAGCTTAAGCCGACATGGCGGATCCTGCCCTCCTCCTTTAACTGCAGGGCATAATCCAGAACGCCGTTATTGATAATGTCATCCCAGTCCTTCAGCGAATCGCAGTAATGAATCATGCCGACATCCAGATAATCCGTATCCAGCAGCTTCATCATCTCCTCAAACCCGGCTTTGACTTCCGCCAGATCACGGGTCCGCAGATACTGCCCGTCTTTCCAGACGGAACAGAGATGGGACTGGACCAGGAATTTCTCCCGGCGGCCTTTCAGCGCTTCCCCGACAGCCTTGCGTACCGCCGGATCCGATGCATATAGGTCGAAATAGTTAATGCCCGTTTCCTCTGCCAGGTCAAACAGTTTCATGGCCATGCGGCAGTCATCCACCGCAAACCCTTCACAGCCCATGCCGATCTCACTGGCTTGAAGACCGGTATGACCAAGTTCCCTGTACTTCATTTGTGACCTCCCTGTTGTCATGTTTATCACAGCATGTTCCCAGTATCAGCGATCAGGGATCCTGCCGGTACAATCCGGCGAAGTGAATTCCCCGGTCTGTAGTAATTTTATATTATAATAAAAAGGCACCGGAGGAAGCGGAAAATGAGCACTCACCGCACAATGGATCTCACTGAAGGAAATATTGTCCTGCAGATCATGCAGTTTGCCGCCCCTATTTTTGTCGGCAATCTTTTTCAGAATCTGTACAACAGTGTGGACTCGCTGGTCGTCGGCAACTTTGTCGGCAAGGCGGCCCTGGCTGCCGTCAACACCTGCGCGCCCATTTCCAACCTGCTCATCGGCTTCTTCACCGGCATGTCCGCCGGCGCTTCCGTGCTGTTTTCCCGTTCGTTCGGGGCCAAAAACTACGATAAACTGCGCGATTCCATTCACACCACGCTGCTGTTTGCCCTGATCATCGGCCTGTCCATGGCAGCGTTCGGGGTTGTTTTCAGCCGGCAGTTGCTCGGCATCGTCGGCTGTCCGCAGGATGTCTTCGCTGATGCCAACCGCTATCTGAAGGTTTACATCGCCGGCATCCTGTTTACCTCCATCTACAACGTGGAAGCCGGGGTGCTGCGGGCCGTCGGTGACTCCCGCAGTCCCTTCTATGCCCTGGTTACCGCCAGCTGTCTGAATATCGTTCTTGATATCCTGCTGGTCCGCTTTGCCGGGCTCGGGGTGCTGGGCGTGGCCATTGCGACCGTGATCTCCCAGCTGACCTCCGTCTCCCTGGTTTTCCGGCAGATGGTGCATATGGACGAGCAGTACCGCTTCAAGTTCTCACGGCTGCATATCGACCGGCAGCTGCTCATGGAAGTCATCGACCTCGGTCTGCCGGCCGGTATCCAGGCCAGCCTGATTTCCATTTCGAACCTGTTCGTCCACCGTTACATCAACAGCTTCGGCAGCACCGCCACCGCCGGCGTCGGCATCGGCCAGCGGCTTGACCGCTTCGTCTCCATGCCCTGCCAGGCCCTGGGTTTATCAATCACTACCTTTGTATCGCAGAACATCGGCGGCGGAAAAAAAGAGCGCATCACAGCCGGCATGCGGATTACGTTCATGCTGGGGGTTGCCTCGGTGCTGATCATGGGCATCCCGTTGTATCTGAATGCCGAGTTCTTCCTCGGCCTCTTCAACAGGAATCCCGGCGTGCTGCACTACGGAGCCCAGATGATCCACCTGCTGGTGCCCTTCTACTGGCTCATGTGCGCCAGCCAGGTGCTGTCCGGCTCCCTGCGCGGCTACGGTTACTCCCGCCAGGTCATGTTCCTGTCACTGATCGGCATGATCGGCATCCGCCAGCTGTTCCTGTATATTTCCATGCATATCAGCTGGAATATCATCAACGTCTTCATCGGTTTCCCGGTCGGCTGGTTCTCCCAGAGCGCCTGTATCTTCCTCTACTATCTGTACCTCAAGCGCAGCGGCAAGCTGGACCAGGTATTCAATAAAACGGATCTCTGAGATCCGTTTTTTTCATTCTTCCGGTTCTTCCTCGGCTTTGACCGGGGAGACAAGGAACCGCCGCTCCGCAAAGTAATCCGTGCTTACCATTGCCCGGCCGGCACTGATCAGGTCCTTGATCTGCATGTCGGTTTTTTCAATTTCCTCGGCATCCGCTTCCCGGCCGGCAAAGGGATGGAACTCGCCGGTGCTGTTGATGTAGATGCCGTCATTGCTGATCCAGTCACTGTTGGGAAAGATCACATGGCAGTCCCCGCCGAAGATATCCGCCCCCATGTAGAGCCGCGGGTCATAGTTCAGATTGAAGAGGTTGGCCAGGGTCGGCAGATGGTCAAAGGTAGAACACACTTCATCAACCCGCTCACCCGGCACCCCGGCACAGTAGAGGATCAGCGGGCTGCGGTTGAAGCCGTATTCCGAATAGCGGTCCACAACCTGCGTATGATCCTTCAGGTATTCCGGCGGGATGTTGAAGGGATGATGATCCGGCCAGAAACAGAAGACCGTCGTATCAAGCTTACCGGCCTCTTCCAGGGCTGCCATCAGCGTAGCCAGCATGTGATCGAATTCCATGGTCTTGCTGATGAGGCGCTTCAGTTCCTGCGGATACTCGGGATGCACTGCATCGATTTCTTCCAGATAGGCATTGCCGTAATAGGAATTGATATCGTAAGGCCAGTGCATCGTGCTGGTCACAAAGAACGTGAAGAACCGGTCATCGTTGATGAAATACGGCAGTGCCCGCTCAGCCAGGATCTCATCCGACTGCCAGCCCTGGACCAGTTCAATGTTCAGATCATCAATATCCAGGTATTCTTCAATCCCGTAGGATGCGTGCAGGGTCGTACGGTCATAGAACTCATCATCCCAGTTATGGAACGAATGGGTTGCGTAACCGGCATCCGCAAAGAGCCCGCCCAGGGAATTGTGCAGGTCATGGGTGATGACCGTATAGACCGTACAGCTGCTGCCATAGGGCATCATGGAGGTCATGCCGACAAACTCCGAGTCCCCTGTCCCGCAGCTGAAGACCGGCGTATAGTGCTCCGGAAAGAAGTAGCCGTCGTTCATCATCTTCCATATGGTCGGGGTCAGTTCCGGGTCAATCGCCGCGTAGTCCAGCGACTCCACCAGGAAATAGATCAGATTATAGCCTTCAAAGATCCCGGTCATTTCATTCGTATCCGGTACCGGCCGGTTCATCAGATACCCGTCGATGGTCTTCAGGGTTTCATCGGTTTCCGCCGCCATGACCGCCTGCCATTGACTGTCATCAAAGCTGCGGCTCTGCTGCACCGGTTCACTTTCCTCCTCTTCCGGGGAAGAAAGCATCAGCGGCTGGGCTTCCCGGTCACGCAGGAGCGAAGAGAGGTCTTCAAACAGAAAGGCATTGATGCCGGTGCCGGCAATGATCGTATCGAAATTATCCTGTGCCCGCACGGCCCGCAGCAGCGTGCCTTCATCCCGCAGCACGCTGACAACCAGCAGCACCGCGGCCAGAATGCCGCTCAGGACACTGCGGCCCCGGGAAGGCCTCTCCGCTTCACCTTTATCCGTGAAGATGACGTATACCAGGACCGGCAGAAAGCACAGCAGGAAGGCCGGCTTGGCCGTCTTCAGGAAATATCCCACAAAACCGCCGACCCGGAAACCCCCGTCAGCCAGCGCCTGCACGGAATAGAACGTCTCAATGAAGTTGCGGAACTGCAGCTGCACAAACCCGTAAATGGCGAACAGCACCAGCAGGACCGTGGCGGTCCGCCGCATGGCTTTTGCCGAAACCCCGGCCATCGCGGCAATCAGGCAGGCTATGGCCGCATCCGCCAGCCCCATCCGCAGCAGGGTCATCGCGCTCATCCTGCCGAAGGCGAGCGCATGAAAAATCAGGTCGATCAGCAGCAGGCACAGGAACAGATGGACAGTCGGTTTTTGTTCATTCATACGGCAAATGATAATACAGTTAAGTACCTGTCCGCAATAAACAAAAGACAGCCGCAGCTGTCTTTTTCCTTAATCCGGTTATTTCGGAAGGTAGCCAAGCGGGATATCCAGGGCATCGTGGTAGCCCGGTTCAGCCGCCACAATGGCCGGAATCATATTCACACTCGGCGCCGCGCTGGTCAGGAACGGGTCAAAGTGGTCAATGATGCCCTCGATCTCAACCTTGATATGCGGTTCCCCGTCGAACTCGATCATCTTGTCAACGGTATAGTCCTTCAGGATTTCATTGGATCCCTTGTGGTTGAAGTGGAAGCCCACGACTTCCCTGCCGTCCTTGTAAGTGGCCATCTTGAAGACATGGCAGCCGATGGTGCCCGGCAGGATATGGGCATTCGGGGTGGTGATTTCCGCATCGGCCGGAATCTGTTCCACTTCGCAGCGGTATTCATCATATTCCAGGCCGGCCCGCTCGGTAATCTCGATCACCGTCGGCCCGTAGTACGTATAGAACAGGTTCTTCAGGAAGGCAAACTGGGGTGCCGGAATATCCTCAACCGTCTTGCCGTAGCACAGAAAGTTGACCCAGGGCGCGGTGTTGGCGGAGTCATCCTGGCCGCCGTAGATGATGCAGCGGTTCACCTTTCTGGCCAGCAGCGCGAAGATGGTCGGCAGATACGGGGTGAACAGGCCCGGGAAAATACCCATCTGGGTGAAGGTCACGCCATGGGCCCGGGCAGCTTCATCGATTCTCGCGAAGTAGGCCGGCGCATTCTTGGCGGAATAATAGACCGAAATGGTCGTAGCCACGTTCTTGCCGTGGTTCAGGAAATCAACGATGTCATCGACATTGGCTGTGCAGGTTTCGAAATCCGGCAGGCTGCCCTTGTCCCAGACCGAGGACGCATAGTACAGCACGATGTCCGCCGGGGTGGCGAGCACTTCTTCCCGGTCCGCGGACACCTTGACGCCGCATGCTTCAAAGCCGCACACTTCGCCGGCATCCCGGCCGGTTTTCTTCGGGTCGACGTCATAGGCCGCGACCAGTTCCAGTGATCTGCGCTGGTTGATGATCTGGAGGGCACTGCGGCCGACTGAGCCGAGACCCCAGATGATAATCTTGTAAGTATCTTTCATTCTGATATCCTCCCGGCCATACGATATCAGAACTGTTTTCCCGGCATCAGACACAGAAACAGCCATCCGTCACAAAAAGGAACCGATCGCCTGATCAGTTCCTTTTTTTCATTCGTTTGAGCAGTTCATCCCGCATCGTGTCGTCCAGGCGGACCTGGTAGCGGGGATGGATCATCCGGCACATCAGCCCGGCCACCTCCTCGGCGCTCATGTCCGCAAACTGCTTTCCCCGGGCCCAGTCCTGCAGAATTTTCGCCCCGCCGGCACAGAAGAAGGAGATATAGAACTTCTCCTGTTCATTGACCGGGCGGCCCCAGGCTGTTTCCATGATGGTCTGGCCCATGGTCATGGTATAGCGGTAGACAAATTCTCGGTAGGAATTGAAGCCGGTTGTGGCAAACATGGCGTACTGGTCGGCCTGTTCTCGGGACTGCTTCAGCAGGATGGTGAAGAGATCCTGCAGGCTGCGGCAGTCATGGCTGGCCACCGCCTCATCATAAAGCACCCGGAAGCGGGCGTCCATGACATCTGCCTTATCCCTGAAATACCGGTAGAACGTTGTCTTGGATACCTCGGCCTTTTCCAGGATGTGCTGCACAGTCACCCCTTCATAGCTGTATTTCGATACCAGTTCCGTGAATGTTTCAATGATTCTTTTCCGGGTCCACTTCTCCATTTCCGCACCTTTTTCCAAATTATAGCAAGCCGGTCAGGTTGGATGCTGATACAGCCGGACAGCAATCTGTAACATTTCCGGAACCCCTTAGCGTGTTTGCAAGATTCCCGCGCATGCGTTAAAATAATAACGATTTTTCGCCGGTGTGATGGAATTGGTAGACGTGAGGGACTCAAAATCCCTTGGTAGCGATACCGTGTCGGTTCGAGTCCGACCACCGGCACCATTTTTTTATTTTCAGCAAAATGAAAGCCGCCGGAATGGGATGTCACGGCGGCTTTCGGGTATTGAGAGCAGGCTTTCCCTGCAGTCACTCAGTTGTTGTTACGCGTCTTTCTTTGCCTTGGCGGCAGCGATGACCTTGTCAGCCACGTCACGCGGGGCGATTTCGTAGCGGTCAAAGGCAATTGTGAACTTGCCGCGGCCCTGGGTCATGGAACGCAGTTCGTTGGCGTATGTCAGCATTTCACTCATCGGTGCTTCGCCGACCATTCTCTGGTCACCGTTCTCATCGAGATCCATACCCAGAATCAGGCCTCTGCGCTTGGTGAAGTCTCCCATCAGTGTACCTGTGTAGCTTTCCGGAGCGATGATTTCGACTTTGCCGATCGGTTCCAGCAGAGCCGGCTTGGCATTCGGCATAGCCGCATTGTAGGCCAGACGGGCTGCTTCCTTGAAGGCCACTTCCTTGGAGTCTACCGGGTGGTAGGAGCCGTCAAACAGCGTAGCCTTGACACCGACAACCTTGAAGCCGGCCAGCGGGCCCTTCTCCATGCATTCACGCAGGCCCTGTTCAACCGGCGGGAAGTACTGTTTCGGAACGGATCCGCCGAAGACTTCCTCAGCGAATTCCATATCCTCGCTGTCGGTCGGTTCGAACCGTACCCAGACATCACCAAACTGACCGGCACCGCCGTTCTGCTTCTTGTGACGGCCCTGGGCCTCAGCCTTGCCGAGGATGGTTTCACGGTACTGAACCGTCGGGACGGTTGTGGTAACTTCAACCTTGTACTTGGACTTGAGCTTGGAGAGGATCAGATCAATATGCTGGTCACCCAGGCCATAGAGGACCTGTTCACGGGTTTCGGCATTCTTGTCCAGACGGATGGTCTTGTCTTCATCGCACATGTTGCGGATACCGACACTCATCTTGTCTTCATCGGTCTTGGTCTTCGGCCAGATTGCCATGCCGAGGTTCGGCTGCGGGTATTCAATCGGCGGATAGTGCACGATCTTGTTGGTGGAGCACAGCGTATCATTGGTTTCCGTATTCTGCAGCTTCACAACCGCACCGATATCACCGGTGAACAGCTTGCCGACACCAACCTGGTACTTGCCGTTGATGACATAGACCTGGCTGATCTTTTCGTTGGCATCCTTGACGGAATTGACAACCTGGGAATCGGAGTTCAGAACACCGCTCAGGACCTTCAGGTAGGAGATCCGGCCGACGAACGGGTCAATTGTTGTCTTGAAGACGAACGCGGAGAGCGCTTCGTGTTCATTGGTTTCCATGTCAATCGTGTCGCCCTTGGCATTCAGTGCCTTGATATGGCCCTTCTCGGCATAACTCGGGAAGTATTCGGTAATCAGGTCCATCAGGCGCTCGATACCGATCTGGTCAATGGCGGAGCCGCAGTATACCGGACGGATATCGCCGCTGCGGACACCGATCCGCAGGCCCTTGGCGATCTCATGAACATCGAATTCCTCTTCCATGAGGAACTTTTCCATCAGTTCTTCGTCAGTCATGGCAATCGCTTCGGCGATTTCCATGTAGTATTCTTCGACCTTGTCAGCCAGATCCGCCGGGACTTCCTGCGGTTCATTGCGGTTGTCAAAGTACCATGCCTTCTTCCGCAGGATATTGACGGAACCGATTGCCTGACCGTCCTTGACAATCGGCATTTCGAACGGGATAACGCTCTTGCCGAACTTGCCGCGGATATTTTCCAGGACATCATCAAAGTGGGCATTCGGATCGTCCATCTTGTTGACGAAGAAGATGGTCGGCAGCTTGCGCTTGCCTACGGCTTCCTTCCAGGCTCTTTCCGTGCCTGCTTCGACGCCTTCCTTGGCATCAACAACGATCAGGGCATTGTCACCAACACTGAGGCCGGTGATTTCTTCGCCTTCATAGTCCATGTAGCCGGGGGTGTCGATGAAGTTGATCTTCTTGCCTTTCCATTCGACCGGGGCCAGATGGCAGTAGCAGGACAGGCCGCGCTTGCCTTCTTCCGCGTCAAAGTTCAGGGCGGATGTGCCGTCGGCATTTGTGCCGAATCTTTCAATCGCCTTAGTAAAATACAGGCAGGCTTCGATCACCGTGCTCTTGCCGGCCCCGGAGTGTCCCAGGACAACAACGTTTCTTACTTCATTTGCCAGATAGTCTTTCATTTTGCTGTCCTCCCCTTATCCCAGAATATCCTTCAGGTCCGCGAAGCATTCCTTGCGGACATAGTGGATTGCCATGTGACCGTCAAAGTCAGTCTGTTCCTTGTCGGCACCATGCTCAAGCAGGAACTTGACCAGGCCCGGATAACCGATGTAGGCCGCCCGCATCAGGGCTGTGCAGCCGCGTCTGTCTACCGCGTTGATATCTGCGCCATGGTCGACCAGGATCTTGATGATGTCTTCCTTGTATGCGTTGACCGCTTCCATCAGGGCTGTACGGCCGTCTTCGTCTGTTGCGTTGACATCCGCACCCTTGCTGATGAGATACTCAACGATCTCGGTCTCACCCAGCAGGGAAGCTCTCATCATGGCTGTACGGCCTTTATTGTCATGAGAATTGACATCCGCACCGGCATGTTCCAGCATGCGGTAGATTTCCAGGTGTCCCTTTTTGGCAGCCCCCATCAGAGCTGTCTTATTGTTCTTGTCCCGGGCCCGCGGGTCAGCCCCGTTGTCCAGCAGGAAACGTACGATGTCCACATAGCCGCGCTTGGCACTGCGCATCAGTGCTGTCCGGCCGTCACCATTCGCGATGTTGATGTTCGCGCCCTTGGATACCATCGAGCAAACCTTCTCGAAGTCCCCTCTTGCCGCTGCATCGAAGAATTCTTGATTAATCTGATCCATAAAAATCTCCTCCCATTCTAATCGATCTGTATGGACAAAAAAGATGGATATATGTCCATCTTAAAAACCATATTCTGAATGATTCACAAACACGCGCAAAATGGCTGTCTCCTTTGCGGGAACCTGTGGGACAATGAAAACAGTTACCTTGCCTTTCATCATGATCATTCAGCTCCAATCGTATGCAGAATTGCTTCTAACTTAATTTTAACGGAATTCCATGATTCTTCAATATGAACTGGACCGTAATCTTTGAAAACTTGTGAAAATTTCATGAAACTATGAAAATTGTTTCAAAACACGCATGTGCTGCCTGTAGGCAGGCATGAACTCCGCTATGACCGCATAGAAATTCCGGGAGTGATCCGGCACCAGGAAGTGTGCGTACTCATGCAGCAGAACATAGGAAAAACCCTGCGGCGGATAGTGAATCAGACGGGTACTCAGGACAATCTGCCGGGTTCTGATGTGGCATACACCCCAGCGGCTGGTCAT
>JAFOIT010000008.1 GCA_017420585.1 Solobacterium sp. | reverse complement strand
TGCTGTTCGGGCTTTCAGCCGGGCTTCTGCAGCTGGCCGCGCCGCTGGTGAACTCCCTGGCGGCGGAAAACGCCGACACGGACTTCGGCATTGCCCGCGGTGTCGGTTCATTGGGCTACGCGGTGATCTTCCCGGTCATCGGCTGGTTGAGCGCCTGGTGGAAACCGGATGCGGCAGTGCTGTCAGCGGTACTGACCTTTATCGGCACGGCGGTCTTTGTGCACCTGTTCCCGGCCGCCGGGTTTGTCCCGGCTGAACCGGAAAAACAGACAGCAGAACATACACCGTTCCTGACCCGCTACCGGTCATTCATGCTGGTGCTGGGCGGGGTGCTGTTCCTGTATATCAGCCATGTGTTCCTGGGCAACTACGGCTACCAGATCGTCCTGAGCAAGGGCGGTGACAGCGCGGCCTACGGGACAGGCGGGTCCATAGCGGCCCTGTTCGAGTTGCCGGTCATGTTCTTCTTTGCCCGGTTCCTGCAGAAGCGGCCGGCGTCATTCTGGGTCCGGATCTGCGGTTTCTCCTTCTTCCTCAAGGCCCTGATCATCACCCTGGCTTCGTCCATGACCGGCTACTATGCCGCCATGGTAATGCAGCTGACCGGCTGGGGCATGATCCAGGTAGCATCTGTCTACTATGTCAGCGAAGTCATCGCGCCGGCAGATGCCGTCCGCGGCCAGTCCCTGTTCACATCGGTGCTGGCCCTGGCAACGGTCATCGGTTCATTTGCCGGCGGCTGGCTCATTGACGCCCTGTCCGTGCAGGCGCTGACTGTCGGGGCTTCCCTGCTGGCTGCCCTGGGCGCACTGATTGTCTTTTTATGCATGAAGCCCGGCCACCGGGCATAACCCGGGGAAGGCCGGCTGCTGTCTGCGGAGGGAGAGGAATATGAAAAACGGAAAAAGACCGGATCCGCATGTTATTCATCCGATTGCAGGATATGACAAAGAAATATATGTGAAGCCGACGATAACCAATCCGAATATCATTGTCGGTGATTTCACCTACATCGCAGATGCAGAGTTTGAAAGCCATGTGACAAACTTTTATCCCTGGAGCAGGGATCAGCTTATAATCGGCAAATTCTGCCAGATTGCGGCCGGCGTTGAATTTGTGATGAACGATGCAAACCATCAGATGAATGCCGCAACAACATTTCCGTTCTATACCCTGGAAGGATGGGAAATGGCCCCTCCTGCCCCGGCTGATATGCCGTTCAAAGGGAATACGGTCATCGGAAATGATGTGTGGATCGGCCAGAATGCCGTGATTCTTCCCGGCGTCCATATCGGCGACGGGGCAATCATCGGTGCCAGCAGTGTGGTGGGCAGTCATGTTGAGCCGTATACCATTGCGGCCGGCAATCCGGCCAGAGTCCTGCGGAAACGGTTTGATGATGAACTGATTGATCTTCTGCTCCGGTTCAGGTGGTGGGATCAGGATATTGAAACAATCAACCGCCTGATACCGTTATTAACCTGCAGTGATCTGGAACGGGTAAAAACGGAGCTGAAGAAATTCGCGGACCGGTCAATTCCCGCCTGAAAAGATACAGAATATGAAACAAAAATCCAAAAAAAGAATCTTCCTGGTTCTGGCCGCAGTCATTCTGATCATGGCGGTGCTTTCTGCCGCTGTAACAGGCATCACTGCAGGAAAGATTTCCCATCGCTACGCTTCCGCTGAAGAAGGCCGTGAACTGCTGCTTGCCAACCGTGCGTATTACGAAAATTTCTCTCAGAATGATATCGATTTCCGGATGGCGAAAAGCGGGGCCACGCTCGATGAACTGCTTGTATCAGCCGGGCAGGAGGTCAGGAGCTTTTCTTTCCTGGAAAAGCTGTTCATTGACAGCCGTCTGGCCAAAATGGCCCGGACACTTGAGAAGAACGGTTATGAACTTCCGCCGCTTGATGAGATCGTGTTCATAAAGACTGACATGGAAACGGAGGCAGGCGCTTCCGGCTATACACACGGCACACAGATCTATCTGAACTCCAAAGTCATCATGGTATACAGCCTGCTGCATTTCGTTCCAGGTATCGGCAATTATGCGGATGAACTGTTATGGCACGAACTGTTTCATTGCCTGACCAGGTGCAATCCTGATTTCCGGTCACAGATGTACAGCCTCATTCATTTCACCGTCACTGATTCCGATTTTGAACTGCCGCCCGGTGTGCGGGAGTATTACATAAGCAATCCGGATGTGGAACACCATGATTCTTATGCAACCTTCAGCATTGACGGCAGGGATATTGACTGCTTCGCCGCTTTTGTCACGACGATGAAATATGAAGAGGCACAGTCGGATTTTTTCTCCTGCGGCACGACGGCACTGATCCCGACGGACGGGACAGACATATATTACACGCCGGAACAGGCGGCGAACTTTGATGAAGTCTTCGGCACCAACACCGGGTATGTCATTGATCCTGAGGAATGCATGGCAGACAACTTCATGCTTGCCATGCTGTACGGCATAGACGGAAAAGAACAGAAGGGTTATCCAAATCCTGAGATCATCCGGGGAATCATCGACATCGTCAGCCGCGAACACTGAAAACGATACACATGCATCGGGGGTTTTATGAACAATTACGAAAAAGCAATGTCCGGTTATGTCTTCAAACGGGGAAACGAAGTCCTGGCAGAAAAGCGGATGCGGGCCAAGGACCTGTGCTTCCGTTACAACTGCCTGCTGCCCTCTGATACGGAGAACCGGGCCGCCATCATGGATGAAATGCTCGGCCGCAAGGGTGAAAACTGCCTGATTATTTCCCCTTTCTTCTGTGATTATGGGGAGTTCATTACGGTCGGTGACAACTTTTTCATGAATTACAACTGCAAAATCCTTGACGGCGGGAAGGTAACATTCGGCAATGATGTCCTGGTCGGCCCGGACTGTACGTTCGTTACCCCTTCCCATCCCCTTGATCCCGGTCAGCGGCTGGAAGGCCTGGAGATCTTTCTGCCGATTACGGTCGGAAACAACGTCTGGTTTGGGGCCGGGGTGACGGTGCTCGGCGGGGTCACCATCGGTGACAATACCGTGATTGCCGCCGGCAGCGTCGTGACCCGCGACATTCCGGCAAACTGCCTCGCCGCCGGGGTTCCCTGCCGCGTGATCAGGGAAGTAAATGAAAAGGACAGGGACAAGTATCCGTTCGGTCCTGAATGATATAACCGGAGGATGTACAGATATGAAAGCAGTGCGGGGAAATGAAGCTTTGTATATTGACAAAGGCGGCGGCAGCGCGCTGGCAGAGTTCATCGGCCGCAAAACCGACATCCGGCGCTGTGCGTATGCCGTAGCTAAAACCAGACTGCGCAGAGGTGCCGCGGAAGAGAAGCACCACCACGCGGTTACAGAAGAAGTATATATGTTCACTGCCGGCAGCTGCCGGATGAAAATCAACGGGACAGAGGAATGCTTTTCCGCCGGCGACCTGCTGGTTGCGGAGACTGGTGATGAACATGAGATCCTGGAAGCCCTGGAAGATACGGAATTCTGGGTTCTGACAGTTCCGGCATTCGATCCCGGTGATTACCTTACCGATTGATCCGCAAGCAGAAAACCGCACTGATATACAGAACAGGCGCAGCCCATACGGCCGCGCCTTTTTCAGTCCTCCCGTTTCCCGGTCCGCTGCTGCAGGCGCTCGGTCATGACACCCATCAGCACCGCGGCGGCGAGCAGATAGAACGGATACAGCGTGATGCCCAGCTGATCTGCCAGGAATCCGAACAGCGGCGGCATGGCACTGATGCCGGCATACGCCCCGGTCATCATCACCCCGACAATGGCCTGGGAACGGTCTGCCCCGAACAGATACGGCACGGAATGCATCATCGACGGGAATATCGGCGCGCACCCGCAACCGACCATGACAAGTCCGGCCAGCACCATGGTCCGGCTGAACGGCTGTACCAGGCAGGCCAGACCGGCCAGGACGATGCCTTCACCCAGGCGGATCATCTGCGCGTCATTCAGTTTCAGCGTGATGAACCCGCTGACCGCCCGGCCCAGTGTAATGCCCAGGTAGAACAGGCTGGCAAACCGGGCCGCGGTGATCTCATCGATGCCGCGGGCACTGACCATCCAGCTCGAAGCCCAGAGCCCGGCTGTCTGCTCCACCGCGCAGTACAGGAAGAATGCCGCGATCATCTCCCTAGTCCCGGGAATCCGCAGGATTTCACCCAAACGCAGCGGAGTTCCCTTCGCGGTTTCAGCCGTGCCGTCCCGCTTCCAGAGCCCCAGGCTGGCAAACAGCACTGCGGCCAGCAGGCCCTG
>JAFOIT010000053.1 GCA_017420585.1 Solobacterium sp. | reverse complement strand
GCACTCCTGGGGCGAACATAGCTATGCCTGCCATAGTGAACCGAGCACGTCGCCGGGTTCCCGATTCAATTATGAATCGGGTTTTTTATATTTCTTATACGGTATAAAAAAAAGTTAAGATAGCCGGGCCCTCTTTCCTGTAATATAAAATTAAAGAGAGGTGTAAATTATGGATTTTCTGAAACTGGCTGAATCACTGGAATCATACATTACCGAACACCGCCGCTACCTGCACAGGCATCCGGAGCTTTCCGATAAGGAAGACAATACGGTTGCGTATATCTGCAAGGAACTGGAAGCCCTCGGCATCGAGCATGTCGATGTGCCGTTCGGCGGCGTCTTCGCTTTCCTGGGCGATGAGGGAAAAGGCCGCACTGTCCTGCTGAGAGCCGACATCGATGCGCTGCCGGTTAAGGAATCGAAAGTCAACGCCGGCGGCATTGAAAAGCCGGTTGTGTCCGAAGTGGAAGGGATTGCCCACGCCTGCGGTCATGACTGCCATACAGCGATGCTGCTGGGTGCTGCCAAGGGCCTCAAGAGCATTGAAGACGAAATCCCGGGCCGGGTTGTCCTGATGTTCGAGCGCGGTGAAGAAGGCGGCGAAGGCCTCGGTGCCCTGCTGAAGTACGCTTATGACAACAACCTCAAGATTGACGGCAGCTTCGGCATGCATGTCGATCCGTCCATCCCGGTCGGCCAGTTCGGCTGGCGCAGCGGCAATCTGATGGCCGGTGCCATGGGTTTCAAAATGACCATTACCGGCAAGGCGGCACATGGTTCCCAGCCGTATGTCGGCCACAGCCCGATTGACGCGTTCAATGAGTACTACAACTTCATGCAGTCCCTGCGCATGAAGTACGGCGGACCGTTTGATCCGATGGTCTTCTCGGTCGGCACACTGCATGCCGGCACAGCATCCAATATCATTCCGCCGGATCTTTCCTTCAGCGGCAGTTTCCGCCTGTTCAACTTCGATGACGGTCTCAAGATCAAGGAAAAGATGATCGAAGCGGCAGCGGCGATTCCGGCTGTCTATGACTGCACCGGTGATCTGACTGTTTCCGGTCCTTCCCTGTGTGTATACAATGACCCGGCCTGTGCGGAAATGGCCCGGAAAGTTGTCAATGAAACATTCGGCCATGATGTGCAGGATATCCTGCCGCTGATGGCAAGTGAAAGCTTTGCGATCACCTCGAAACTGTGGCCGGGTGTCTTCCTGCGGGCCGGCGTCCGGAACGAGGCGATGGGCAGAACTGCGCTGAACCACTCCGAATGCCAGGACCCGGATGAAGGTGTCCTGAAGCTCGGCTGCGCGATGCATATGGCATACGCGATGAAGTTCCTGACCGATGGTCCGGATACATCCGACCGGCTCTTCAACGGCGATATGAAGGAATTCATTCACAAGTACCGCCCGAACGCAGCCAAGTTCTTTGACTGAAAAAGCGTATAACTAATGAAAGTGCCGGGAAATTCCTCTTCCGGCACTTTCATATTATTTATAAACGAATAAAATATAAGACAATGGAGGATACTTTATGGAATTCGATCTGAATAAAAGATACTGCTATTACTTCAATGAACTCGCGAAGATTCCGCGCGGTTCCCGGAATGAAAAGGCGGCCAGTGACTGGGTATGTGAATTTGCCAAGGCACACGGCCTGACCTACAAACAGGACCACGTATGGAATGTCTACATTGAAAAACCGGCCACCCCGGGTTATGAAAATGCTGATCCGCTGATCCTGCAGGCCCATCTGGACATGGTCTGCGAGAAGAACAAGGGTGTTGACCATGACTTCGAAAAGGATCCGCTTGACCTGTACGTGGACGAAAACGGCTGGCTGCGGGCCAGGGGCACAACCCTGGGCTGCGACGACGGCTACGGCGTGGCCTACATGCTGGCCATTCTTGAAAGCGATGACATCCCGCATCCGGCGCTGCAGTGCTGGTTCACCACCATGGAGGAAGTCGGCCTGCTCGGCGCGATGCAGATCAAGGCGGAAGACCTGCATGCCCATCAGATGATCAATCTGGATGGCGGCGGCGAACTGGAGACGGCAGTGTCCTCGGCCGGCGGCGTCAACGTTGTCATCAAAAAGAAGATTGATTATGAGCCGAATACAGAGAATACATATGCCATCCGGGTGCGCGGCCTCAAGGGCGGTCATTCGGGCGGCCTGATCCACCTGGAACTGGGCAACTCCATCATCATTGCGGCGACCATCCTGAAAGAAGCGGAACTGGAAGGCCACCCGGTCCAGCTGGTCAGTTTTGACGGCGGTCTGAAGTACAATGCCATCCCGCGTGAAGCTGATGTCGTCTTTACCGCGGCAGAAGACGCGGATGCGCTCAAGACCGAACTTGACAAGAAGGCTGCGGAAATCGCCACCCAGCTGGAATTCAGCGATCCGGATTTCCGGCTTGAATTCGAAAAGCTTGACACCGCGGAACAGCGCATGACAAAGCAGTGCAGCGAAGACATCCTGAACTTTGTCTACCTGATCCCGAACGGCTTCCAGCACAAGTCCATGGCTATTGAAGGCCTGACCCTGGCTTCCAGCAATCTCGGCGTGGTTGTTACAAAGGACGGGGAATTCCGGGGCGATGTCCTGGCCCGGTCCGCCATTGAGTCCTACAGTGAATCAAACGGCTGGCGCATGCATGTCCTGGCAGAACTCTGCCATATGCAGGCAGATGTCACTGACCGGATCTTCTGCTGGAACTATGCGGCGGAATCCAGACTGCGTGATATCTATGCCGATGTCCTGAAGAAGCAGGGCAAGGAACTGATTACCCAGGCTACCCACGGCGGCCTGGAGACAGGTGTCTTCAAAGGCCTTGTCCCGGATATGGACATTATCTGCTGCGGTCCGGTTGCGGAAGGCGCGCATACACCGGAAGAGCGGCTCGACCTGGCCTCCTTTGACCGGGCCTGGGATATCCTGCTCGCCATCATCGCCGCCTGCAAATAAGAACCAAAAGAAAAAGAGCTCAGCTGTGAAATACAGATGAACTCTTTTTTTGTTACCAGATCATGGCGAGGATCTGCGCTCCCAGCACCATCAGGATCAGGGCGACAGGATAGGTCGAGGCATATGATGCAGCGACATCTTCGGAGCCGGAGAGCGATATCAGCGCACCCAGGGCCGGGGTGGAAGTCATCCCGCCGCAGACCGAGCCGAGGGTGATCAGGGTATCCATACGGAAGACAAACCTGGCCAGCAGGCAGGCAATGATCATCGGCAGCAGGGTGATGATGATCCCCAGCAGGAACAGCTTCGGGCCCTGGGTGGAAATGGTTTCCACAAAGCCGGCTCCCGCTTCCGTACCGGAACCCAGCAGGAACAGGCAAAGGCCGATCTCCCGCAGGACTTTGATCGTGGTTTCCGGGGCCTGCAGGGAGTACTTGCCGAAGTGGTCAAAATGCCCGATCAGCAGACCGACAAACAGCGGTCCGCCGGCTGTGCCGAGGGTAAAGCTCATCCCGCCGGGCAGGGGAAAGGAGATGGATCCGAGCTTCAGCCCCAGCACCATGACGAAGGACAATATCATCAGGCCGAACATATCGACCCGGATATACTTATCTGACTGGACGGTTTCTTCTTCGTCATACAGGCTTTCGTGCAGTTTGCGGCATTCAGCTTCAATGTCGCAGTGCACCAGCCGCGGGTACAGCTGGATGAACAGGACAATACCGACGACTCCGAACGGATAGGCGATGCCATAGCCGATGGAAGCCAGGGAAACCGCATCCGTACCACCCTGGGCAAGGACAGCCGAAGTGGCTTCGGTCGCCGCTGCCAGGCCTGGTGTGGAGGTCAGGGCCCCGGTGAAAATCCCGATCGCCAGGTCAAAACGGACATCCATCAGTTTCCCGACCAGCAGGGTGGTAAGGGCGCCGCTGACCACAATCAGAATGCCCAGGATGACATATTCCTTGGCCTTGGCCCGCAGACTCTTGAAGAAGACCGGACCGGACAGGAGACCGACCGAACCGACAAACAGGGCCAGGCCGAAATTGCGCAGGATGGACGGCACAACCGCGCCGAAATGACCAAAGACCAGGGCAACCAGCAGAACACCGCTGGTCCCGAGGGACAGGCCTTTGACGGATATGTTGCCGAGCAGATAACCGAGGGAAATAATACAGAAGATGGTAATCAGATCATTCATGGAAGATTCCTCGCTTCCTGGGTGTGCCTGCCGGAGCCTGTCAGCTGGAGGCATGTTCATTATTACTATAGTAAGGTATACAAATATACTTAAACGAAAAAATCTTTAAATAAATTTATATGATATAAATTTCAGATAATATGCAGCCCGTTCCTGCATGCGTTAACCGGGACATGCGGTTTGTTTTCCGTGCGGCGCAGTCCGTACTTTGGCGTATAATAATAAGACGGGTGTCTGAATATGAAAAATATAGTTATTTATACGGAAAATGCAGAGGAAACCAGGGCGGCCGGGGAAAAACTGGCGGCGGCAGCCGGGCCGAACATGGTATTCCTGATGAAAGGTGATCTCGGGGCCGGCAAGACCACGATGACACAGGGTATGGCCAAAGGCCTGGGCATCACCAGGCACGTGACCAGCCCGACGTTTAACCTGCTCAAGATCTATAAGGGACGCATGCCGCTGTATCACATTGATGCGTACCGGCTCGAAGGGGTCAGCCAGGATCTCGGTTTTGAGGAATTCCTGAATGATGACGGCCTGACTGTCATCGAGTGGTCCCAGTTTGTGCCGGACCTGATTCCTGAGGAGCATCTGAGCATCTCGCTGCACCTGGAAAGCGAAGACAGAAGAAGAATCGAAATGGAAGCGTCCGGGGAAGCATACGAAAAACTGCTGGAGGTATTTGCATGATTACACTTTGCATGGATACAAGCCACATCTTCCTGGTCCTGGCCCTGTACCGGGACGGCCAGCTGCTGGGTTCGGTGCAGAAGGAATGCTGGAAAAAACAGTCCGAGGAAATCTTCCCGTGTCTGGAAACACTGCTGGCGGAAGCCGGGCTGCAGCCTGAGGATATCGATGAAGCAGCCATCACCTCCGGGCCGGGCAGCTATACCGGGGTGCGGATTGCCATGACCATTGCCAAAGTCATGTGCTCCCTGCGCGGTATCCCGCTCTATACAGTACCGACGCTGGATCTGTTTGCCGGCAATGAAACATGCAGAGTTGTCCTGGACGCGCGCAGTCACCGGGCTTATACCGCCGTGTATGAAGCTGGGAAGCGGATCAGCGGGCCGGAGGCACTGCCGACGGAAGAAATCATGGCGGCCCTGAAAGCGGATGACCTGGTCATCGGCGACGGGCATCTGGTTGATAGACCTGACAATATTCCCGACCTGGCGGCCCGTTTCCTGACCGTCCGCGATAAATGGGTCAGGGCGGAAAACCCGGACCTTGTGACCCCGGAATACCTGAAATCCATTGAGGCGTACCGGACAAAATGATGATCCGGGAGATGCGGGAAGAAGATCTTGCAGAAATCATGCCGATTGAAAAGCGGATCTTTTCGTCACCCTGGCCGCTGAAGGCCTACCGGGATGAACTGCGCAGCAATCCCTTCGCGCAGCTGTATGTGACGGAAGATGAGCGCGGCATCACCGGTTACTGCGATCTCTGGATCCTGTATGAGCAGGCCCAGGTGGCGACGATCGGGGTGCGGGAGGACTGCCGCCGGGAAGGCATTGCCCAGCTCATGCTGGATGAAATGATAAAGCGGGCCGAAGCGGCACACTGTGAAGTGATCAGCCTGGAAGTGCGGGTCTCCAATGAAAAAGCGCTCCGGCTTTATGAAAAAAACGGGTTCATACAGGCGAATATCCGGCGCCATTACTATACGGATAACGGGGAAGATGCCTATCTGATGGTCAAACCCCTGGGAGGATATGAAGATGACAATGATACTGGCGATTGAAACAAGCTGTGACGAGACAGCCTGTGCCGTGGTGAAAGACGGCAGGGAGATTCTTTCAAACATCGTTTCCAGTCAGATCAATGTACATACGCTGTACGGCGGCGTGGTGCCGGAAGTGGCGAGCCGGATCCATGTGGAGAATATCTCTGCGGTGATTTCGGAAGCGGTCCGCAAGGCCGGTGTCACGATGGATGATATCGATGCCATCGCCTATACCCGGGGCCCCGGGCTGATCGGCTCCCTGCACGTCGGCGTTCAGGCGGCGAAGACCCTGGCCTGGACGTTTCACAAGCCGCTGGTGCCGGTGCATCATCTGACCGGGCATATCTATGCCAACGCGTTTGTGGCGGATCTTAAGTTCCCGCTGCTGGCCCTGGTGGTATCGGGCGGCCATACCGAACTGGTCAGGATGAAGGATGACTGGTCTTTTGAAGTGCTCGGTTCAACCATGGATGACGCGATCGGTGAAGCTTATGACAAAGTGGCGCGGGTGCTGGACCTGGGTTACCCGGGCGGGCCGGTGATTGACCGGATGGCCAAAACGGGGCAGCCGCTGTACAGACTGCCGCAGCCGAAAGTGGCCGGGGAACTGGATTTTTCCTTTTCCGGGCTCAAGACGGCTGTCCTGCAGCTGGTTGACCGGGAACACCGGCATGGCAATGACGTGAAAGCGGAGGACCTGGCCTGCTCATTCCAGGAAACCGCGCTGCGCCAGCTGATCGGCAAGACCCTGAAAGCCGTGGAGGAATTCAGCCCGGCAATGCTGGTGCTGGCCGGCGGCGTGGCAGCCAACTCCCGCCTGCGGCAGATGATTACGGAAGAGATGGCGGCGTATCCGGAAACCGAACTGGTGATTCCGCCGATGTGGTGCTGTACGGACAATGCGGCCATGATCGGTGCGGCCGGTACGGTTGCCTGGAAGCACGGCCTGACCGGTGACCTGACCGCGGCGGCGGATCCGGCGTTGGAAATGCCTGGTGAAAAATCCTGAAAATTTCACATTGTGAAGATTTGATTATATAATTGATCGAGGTAGGGATATTCATATGAGTAATAAGAAACAGGTGCCGAAAGCGACACTGCACAGATATCCTGTATATCTGAAAGCACTTCGGAAACTGCGGGCCGGCGGGAAAACAAGGATCATGTCAAAGGAACTGGCAGAATACGTTTCCATTGAGCCGACAACCATCAGAAGGGATTTCAGTTTTCTCGGCAGTCTCGGCAAACAGGGATACGGATACGATGTTGACACGATTATCCGGATTTTTTCCAATGAACTCGGAATGAACTTCCAGGAGAAAATCATCCTGGTCGGCTGCGGGAACCTCGGCAAAGCCCTGCTGAATTACAATAACTGGGACCATGTTGTCGGGGAAATCGAATGTGCCTTTGACCTGGAACCGGAGAAAGTGAAGGATGCCTGCGTGCCGGTCTATGATCTGCGGGACATCGCCGAGAAAAAGCCGGAGAGCTGCCGTATTGCCATTCTGTGCATTTCCCGGAATGTGCAGGAAACGGTGGATCTCCTGATTGCCAACGGCATTAACGGGATTGTCGATTTCACTTCAGAGCATTTCTCCGTGCCGGAAGGCGTGCATGTCAAGGAAATCGATGTTGTTTCAAGTATTCAGGAACTTGTCTTTGAAGCCAATTCAATGCAGAAATAACAGCATCCGGAGGGAGCGCTATGGCCATTGAAATCACCGTGAGAGAATTGTTTGACCTGTTCCGCAGCGGTTCGGATATGGAAAAAGACCAGATTGATACGGTTTTCCTGCAGGGCTGGATCAGAACCTGCCGGCAGGAAGATGATTTTGTGATTGCCGAAATCAGCGACGGCACCTGCCTCGGCACTGCGTGCGTGCGCTTGCCGAAGGGCAGCATCTGCCCCAAGACAGGCGCTGCCGTCTCCGTTGTCGGGCAGTATTGTGAAACCGGGAAGGACAGCGGTTTCTTTGTGGACGCGTCGGAAGTAACCTGTGAGGCACAGGGCCGGCCGGAACTGTTTGCCGGGGAGCGGGAGGTCAGCCGGCGGCGGATCCGCTCAAGTCTCTTCATGGCGGTGCATGAGTTCTTCCAGAGCCAGGGCTTCATGCTGTATGACAGCCTGCTGGAAAACGCGGGGATTCTGACCATGAACTTCCGGGATGTCTATGCGGTTCTGCCGGAAGATGACCGCTGGTATCTGCAGACGGCAATGGCCTTCGCGGATGAGGATGACGGCATGGACCTGCTGGAGGACCTGGTCAGGTTCTGTGTTTCCTATGTGCTGGAGAACTGTCCGGCCGAGATGCAGTGTCTGGACCGGGACGGCCGCAGGCAGCGGCTGAAGCGGCTG
This sequence comes from Solobacterium sp., assembly GCA_017420585.1. GTDB lineage: Bacteria > Bacillota_I > Bacilli_A > Erysipelotrichales > Erysipelotrichaceae > Bulleidia. The sequence continues at coordinate 4,842 of JAFOIT010000053.1, read as the reverse complement.
CTGGAAACCGAGATCGAACGGAAACAGGCAGATGAAGCCGGCGGGGATCAGCCGCTGATGACATGGCAGCGGCAGGTGAACGGGGCCCGCTTTGCCCTGCAGCTGGAGGGCCGGTCATTTGCCGGGACCTGCATCAGCCCGGAAGCCGGAGAATATGCGTATACGCTGATCACCCTGTCACTGGATGACCTGCTGGCGTGCCTGTACGATGCGTGATCACACAGCCTGCAAAGGCTGTTTTCTTTTTTGTCAAATCAGATACAATATCATCGTATGCTTTATCAGGTGAGTCACGGATCCAAGTACTTCGGCGCTGATGCCGTCTTTGAAGATGTACAGTTTGAGATCAAGTCAAATGAGAAAATAACCATCGTCGGCCGCAACGGCTGCGGCAAGACGACTTTTCTGCGCTGCATGTGCGGTGAATATGCCTTTGACCGCGGCAACGTGTCCATGGTCAATGGCACCACGATCGGCTATCTGGCCCAGAAAGTGCTGGAGGATGACGGCAGCACTGTGGAACAGGAACTGATGAAGGTGTTTGCGCCGGTCTTTGCGCTGCAGCGGCAGATGCAGGAGATGGAAGCGCAGATGCAGGGTGATGTCAGTGAAAAACTGCTGAACCGGTATGCCGAGGCCCAGGAGAAATTCGAGGCGCTCAACGGCTATAACTGGGATACGGAGATGCGGACAGTGTTTACCCGCTTCGGGTTCGGGCCGGAAGATCTGAAACGGCGGATCGGGGAGTTCTCCGGCGGCCAGAAGACCCGGATCGCGTTTGTCCGGCTGCTGCTGTCCAAACCGGATATCCTCCTGCTGGATGAACCGACCAACCATCTGGACCTGGAGACGATCGAGTGGCTGGAAGGCTATGTGAAGAACTATCCCAAGGCTGTCGTCATTGTCTCCCATGACCGGATGTTCCTGGACCGGGTCGTGGATGTTGTCTATGACCTGGAATACGGGAAGATGACCCGCTATACCGGCAACTATACATCGTATGTGCAGCAGAAGCAGAACAGCCTGGAACGCCAGCAGGCGGCCTATAACCGCCAGCAGAAGGATATCGAACGGCTGGAAGCGCTGATTGAGAAATTCCGCTACAAGAAGAACAAAGCTGCCTTTGCCCAGTCCAAGATCAAATATCTGGACCGGATGGAGAAGATCGATCCGGTCAAGGCGGCGGACGACCGCACGTTCCATGCGGTCTTCACCCCGCGGATCAAGGGCGGCGAGCGGGTGCTGGAAACAGACCGGCTCGCGGTCGGCTATGACCGGCCGCTCTGCACAGTGACGATGGAGCTGCGCCGGGGTGACCGGGTGGCCATTATCGGCCCCAACGGCACGGGCAAATCCACCCTGGTGAAGACCCTGATGCGGCTGATTCCGCCCCTGGGCGGCAGTATGCTGTTCGGGCATCAGATCGAGACCGGTTATTTTGACCAGCAGCTGGCCCAGTTCTCTTCCGGCAAAACCGTGCTGGAGGAACTGTGGGACGAATATCCGGACCTGGACCGCACCACCATCCGTTCGGTGCTGGGGCAGTTCCTGTTCTCGGCTGATGATGTGTTCAAGACCGTGGATGTGCTGTCGGGCGGTGAAAAAGTGCGTCTGGCCCTGGCCCGGCTGCTGCTTCAGCATGCCAATTTCCTGATCCTGGATGAACCGACCAACCATCTCGATATTCCCGGCAAGGAAGCCCTGGAAGATGCCCTGAGATCCTTCAGCGGGACGATCCTGTTCGTGTCCCATGACCGGTATTTCATCAGCCAGCTGGCCACGGCCCTGCTGTTTATTGACGAAACCGGGGCCCGGTATATACCCATGACCTATACGGAATACATGGCTGACCGGCAGAGTGAACGGGAACCGGCCGCGCCGGCAAAGACTGCCGCGCCGGCGGCCGAAGTCAAAGAAAAACGGCTCTCGCCCGAGTCACAGCGGCGCATGATTGCCCGGCTGGAAAAGGAAATCACGGAAAAGGAAACCGAGCTGGAAGACATGCGGGCCCTGCGGTTTGAACCGGAATACTATCAGGATTATCAGAAGATGAACCGGCTGGACGAGCGGATTGACGAGATTCACAACGAGCTGGCGCATCTGTATGACGAGTGGGAAAAACTGAGCAGTTAAGAGCGTCTGAAACTGCTATAATGATAAAAGCATATACAGGAGGATTTTAATTATGGCAAACTGCATTGTTGCACAGTCCGGAGGCCCGACTTCGGTTATCAACGCAACTATCGCCGGCATCGTCCGGGCAAATCAGATGAACCCGGTCTACGACAAAGTGCTGGGCGGTCTGAATGGTATTGAAGGTATTCTGAATGAACGCTTCTATGATCTGACAGACATGAGTGAGGAAGAAAACCGGATTCTCCGGCAGACACCGTCTTCGGCCCTGGGTTCCTGCCGTTATAAGCTCAAGCGGGACAATGTGGCAGACTTCGAAAAGCTGATCAAAATCATGGAGAAATACGATGTCGAAACACTGTTCTATACCGGCGGCAACGACTCGATGGACACGGTCGCGGCCCTGAGCGAATATGCCCGCAACCACGGTGTTACCGGCAGAAGATTTGTCGGCTGCCCGAAGACCGTTGACAATGACCTGATGGAAACAGACCACTGCCCGGGCTTTGCGTCCGCTGCCAAGTTCATTGCGACAACGGCGCTGCAGACCTGGCTGGATGTCAACGTCTATACCCGTCAGGAAGTCTTCATTCTCGAGACCATGGGCCGGGATGCCGGCTGGCTGGCGGCCAGCGCATGCCTGTCCGGCCATGTGGATATCCTGATCCTGCCGGAGATGGACTTCGACAAGGACGCTTTCCTGAAGCGGGTTGCCGAATGCATCGCTGAAAAGAACAAGTGCTATGTCGTTGTTTCGGAAGGCGCGCACTACGCTGACGGCACATACATCGCTGCCGGTGAAGCCAAGAATGACGGCTTCGGCCACGCGATTCTCGGCGGGGCCGGCAAGGCGCTTGAGAACATGATCCTGACCACCAACACAGCCAGCCGCTGCAAGGTGCAGGATCTCTCCACCGCCCAGCGCTGCCACGCCAGTGAGCAGTCCCTGGTTGACGTGACCGAATCCTTCAACCTCGGCATGTCCGCGCATATGCGTTCCGCTGATGGTGTGTTCACCGGCAAGATGGTCGGGATCCGCCGCAAGAATACGGAAAAGTATGATGTCGAATACTTCGCCATCGACGCCGACAAGGTTGCCAACTTCGTCAAGAACTTCCCGAAGGAATGGATCCTGCCGGATATGAAGGGCATTACGGAAGAAGGCTACAATTATCTGCGGCCGCTGATCGAAGGCAGCCCGGACCTCATCATGAAGGATGGTCTGCCGGCATACGTCACCCCATACTACATGCGTTAATTTACCGCAGGCACAAGGGTACACCCGAAAGGGTGTACCTTTTTCTGTTCCGGGTGTTAGACTGATAGCAGCACAGGAGGCACACATGAAAATACTGGTACTTAACGGCTCCCCGGCCGGTCCTGACAGCATTACCCTGCAGACGGTGCATTACCTGCAGGCATGCGGTCTGACAGGGGATATGGAAATATGTCATGTCGGACGGGAAATCAAGAAAATCGAGCGGGACTTCAGCGCTTATGCCGAAGCCCTGCAGGCAGCGGACCTGATCCTCTTCTGTTATCCGGTCTATACGTTCCTGGTGCCCGCCCAGCTGCACCGGTTTATCGAACTGATGAAGGAAAACCGGGTCGATGTCCGCGGCCGCTATGCAGCCCAGATCACCACCTCCAAGCACTTCTATGATGTGACGGCCCATCAGTTCATCATCGACAACTGCGCGGACCTCGGCCTGAAATATGCCGGCGGCCTGTCGGCGGACATGGAGGACCTGCTCCACGAGCAAGGGCAGCAGGAAGCTGTTTCCTTTTTCCGCTTTGTCCTGTGGCAGATGGAAAACGGCTATGCGCAGGCCCCGGTGGTCCATGCCGGCAGCGGTGTGCGCCATAAGGCTTCGGCCCCGTGCCTGAACATGATGAACAAAAGCGGCCGGGCAGCCCTGGTCTATGATGACGACAGTGATCATCCCAACCCGTACCTGCAGGCCATGATCCGGCGGTTTGTCAGCGTCCTGAACATGGACTGTGAACTGGTCAATCTGCACGATTTTCCCTTTGCGGGCGGCTGTATCGGTTGTTTCCGCTGTGCTTCCGACGGCAAGTGCTTCCACCGGGACGGGTTCGATACGTATCTGCGGGAGCATATCAACAGCGCCGATGTCATCGTCTATGCCTTCACGGTCAGGGATCACAGCATGGGCAGCATCTTCAAGACATATGATGACCGCCAGTTCTGCAACGGGCACCGGACGGTGACCATGGGCAAGCCGGTCGGCTACCTGGTTTCCGGCAGTCTCTCTGCGGAGGAAAACCTGCGTACGGTCATGCATGCCCGGGCCCAGGTCGGCGGGAATTATCTGGCCGGCATTGTCACGGATGAACATGATCCGGATGCCGCACTGGAACAGCTGGCCAGGACACTGGAATACGCCCGGGAGAAGCATTACGGGCAGCCGGCGGATTTCTACGGAGTCGGCGGGATGAAGATCTTCCGGGATCTGATCTGGCAGATGCAGGGGCTGATGAAGGAAGACCACCGGTTCTACAAGGAACACGGCTTCTATGACTTCCCGCAGAAACACCCGGGCCGGATGGCTGCCATGTACCTGGTGTCGGCACTGATGAACAGCCCGGCGCTGCAGAAAAAAAGCGGCGTCAGCATGACCGAAGGGATGCTGATGCCGTACCGGGCAGTCATCGAAAAAGCACGAAAAAAATGACCGGCATGCCGGT
>JAFOIT010000052.1 GCA_017420585.1 Solobacterium sp. | reverse complement strand
GGAAGTATACGGACAGCCGGGCATGAACCGCTCTAAATCATCATCCAGGAAGAGATAGTTTTCCCTTGGGGTGCCCGGGAACGCATCGGCAGAGAGGCCGAGTACGTAATTGTGTTCCCGCAGCGAAAGCAATGCGCCATGGATGGTAGTCAGGTGCAGACAGCCGGGCCGCGGGGTCTGCCGCAGGATGTTCCCGGAAAGGAGGTCGGCAAAGATATCCTGCCAGTCACCGCCGGTATTGGCGGTATACTCCTCGATCAGGTCAGCCAGCTGCACTGCCCCGGTTTCGTCCAGATCATATTCCAGGGTGTGCTCCGGCCGTCGGCGGGTATAGGTGCGCAGCAGAAAGGCAATGCCTTTATGCAGTTCCCGGCTGAAGATTTCCATCGCATTCATGACCGCGTCCTGATCGGCGATCCGGGCCAGCAGGGCTTCCCGCTGTGCTTCGTTCATGTCATCAAGACGGGCCAGATCGGCCTGGTGCGTCTTCTCCAGCAGGGCAGCGTAGTTCTGCAGTTTTTCCCGGTCATCATCCGTACCGTCCAGCCGCAGCTGCCCGCAGGTATCCAGGAATCCTTCGAAATCACGCCGGCTGTACAGCTGTTTCCCGTCCAGCTGCAGGGTCTCCAGCAGCCGGTACAGGTCAAAACTGTCCGCTGTCAGCAGCCGTTTCAGCCCCTCCACACCATGATGGCGGTCTATGAAATCCTTATACCGGACCAGCAGGTCCGCGGCGTTGGCGTTGGTTACCGGCAGCCCGGTGCCGTATGTGACCGGGACATCATACAGGCGGCTGGCATCATAGAGCAGCTGGGCGTACCGGCGGCTGTCAGCGGCGATCAGCGTGCAGGTATCCAGGGGCAGGTTGTTTTCAAAGATTTCATTGAGGACATTTTCGAGTTCATTGGAAGTGTCATATGCCTTGATGAACCGTACCGGCTGCTTGTCCGGCTTTTCCGGCAGGAAATCCTGCAGGGAGCGGGTCTGCCAGGAACCGGCAACGGTTTTCAGCAGGGCTGTTTCCAGCGGTGAAAGCGGGAATTCCTTCAGCACGATGAAATCGATGTCTTCAACCGGGGCAGCTTCCCGCAGGGCATGGCGCAGGCAGTCAATATGATCGTGGATGCCCTGTTCCTGTTTGGCGGCTGTATAGCGGGCATAAACGGCAGCCAGGGCTTCATTCTTTTCGGCGAACTCACCCTCACTGAGCCGGGTCCGCATGACTTCTGCCTCATTCTCGATGATCAGGGAACGGACCTTGCGCAGGATATCCGCCAGGATTACGGCATCGTTGAAAACGGCGAAGCGAAAGTATTCAAGGCCGTCCTTCATGACGGCATACAGCAGGTACGTTTCATCATTGGCACTGCAGGAAGCCGGGGCGGTCTTTCCGCAGCGGGCCAGGGCGTACGATGCCAGCGCTTCGCTGTCCATGACCCGGCAGCCGATCAGCGGCATACCGCACAGCGCCGTTTCCCGGTACAGGGCAGAGGGACTGCAGCCCGGGGCAAAGATGATGGTTTCTTTCATAGGCAGATGATCTCCTGTGACTATTATATAGGGTTTGCGGCGGTTTTATATACCTGCCGCAGTTCCGGGCCCGGGCACGCGATGCCGGTTTTTCCGCATATACACGCAGAAAAAACAAATACAACCGGATGTATAAAATGAAAGTTTTCTAAAAAGTGACAGGATAAGCGCTTTCATACATTGACGGTCTTTTTTCGCTTTGTTAGAATGACGGCGTAATCCGATTCCGGAGTCAGAAACACTCCGCTGAACAACTGAACGCCGACCCTCTGGCATCCGAATCACCGGTCGGTTTTTCTGTTTTAAGAGGAAGAAAACATGAAGAAAATCGGTATTGTCATGGGATCCAAATCTGATCTTCCGACCGTGGAAAAAGCGGTCGGAGTCCTCAAAGAATACGGGGTTCCCTTTGAAGTGCGCGTACTGTCCGCTCATCGCTGTCCTGCTGAAGCAAAAGAGTTTGCCGAGCAGGCCCGCGGGGGCGGATTTTCTGTTCTGATCGCCGCTGCCGGCATGGCTGCGCATCTGGCCGGTGCCCTGGCGGCGAACACCACTTTACCGGTCATCGGCATTCCCTGCCGCTCATCCGGCTCGGACGGCATGGACGCCCTGCTGTCCACGGTCATGATGCCCAGCGGCATCCCGGTGGCGACAGTTGCCATCGACGGGGCCAAAAACGCGGCCCTGCTGGCCATCCAGATCATGGCGGTTGAGGATCAGGAACTGGCAGGCAAACTGGAAGCCGCAAGGGAAGCCGGACGCAAAGCCGTCCTGGCCGCTGACGAAGAAATCAGGAATCAGTTCCGCTGAACGAAATATGAAGGAGGAGATGTTCTTATGAAACTGGTCTACACGGGTAAAACCAAGAATGTATTTGAGATGGAAAACGGCAACTACCTGCTGAAGTTCAAGGATGACGTTACCGGCAAGGACGGCGTCTTTGATCCCGGCATGAATGAAGTCGGCCTGACAATTGAAGGCGTCGGCGATGTCAACCTGCGCATGACGGACTATTTCTTCAAGAAGATCAACGCGGCCGGCATCCGCACACATTTCGTTCAGGCAAACTTTGATGACACAACCATGGAAGTCCTGCCGGCCAAAGTGTTCGGCAAAGGCCTGGAAGTCATCTGCCGCCGGCGGGCTGTGGGCAGCTTCCTGCGCCGCTACGGGGACTATATCGAAGACGGGGCAGAACTGCCGTACTACGTTGAAATGACCTTCAAGGACGACGCCAAGGGCGACCCGCTGGTCACCCGGGAAGGCCTGATCGTGCTCGGCATCATGACCGGTGAACAGTATGACACCATCGCCGACATGACCCGCAGGATCACCAAGATCGTCGCCGATGACATGGCCGAAAAGGGCATGGAACTCTACGATATCAAGTTTGAATACGGGTATGACGCCAACGGGGAAGTCATGCTGATCGACGAGATTGCTTCCGGCAACATGCGTGTATACAAGGACGGCGAGTACATCCAGCCGATGGAACTCTCTGAGCTGTTCTTTAAATAATGGGCGGCTTCTTCGGCGCAGTATCCCGCCGCAATATCGTTCTGGATACCTTTTTCGGTACAGATTATCATTCCCACCTGGGCACGCGTTACGGCGGCATGGTGGTCTTTGATGCTGAAAAGGGATTCGAGCGGGCCATCCATCACATCGACAACACCCAGTTCCGGACAAAGTTCGAACCGGACCTGCGGGATTTCTGCGGTACGTCTGCGCTCGGCTGTATTTCCGATGCCGATCCGCAGCCGCTGCTGGTCCGCTCCCATCTGGGCATCTACGCCATTTCCACCATCGGCATCATCAACAATGCCGAAGAACTGATAGACAACTATTTTTCCGATCACGGGCACCAGTTCATGGCCATGTCCAACGGCAAGATCAATGCCACGGAACTGACCGCGGCGTTAATCAACGAAAAGGATGACATCGCGGAAGGCATCCGGCATGCCCAGGAACTCATCGAAGGTTCCATGACGGTCCTGATTCTGGAAAGCAGCGGCACGATTATCGCTGCCCGGGACCCGCAGGGCCGCCTGCCGGTTCTGCTGGGCCGGGATAAGGACGGTTTCTGTGTCTCATTTGAATCCTTTGCCAGCCAGAAACTGGAATATGAAATCACCTACGAACTCGGTCCGGCCGAGATTGTGAGAATCTTCCCGGATCATTTCGATGTTCTTTCACCCCGGCAGGAAAATATGAAGATCTGCGCGTTCCTGTGGGCATACTACGGATACCCGAACAGTGATTACGAAGGGGTCAACGTGGAGGTCATGCGTTACCGCAACGGGGAGTCCATGGCCCGCACGGAGATGGCCGCCGGGACAATGCCGGATGTGGACTACGTGGCCGGTATTCCCGATTCCGGGGTGCCGCACGCGATCGGCTATTCCAATGCCTCGCACAAGCCCTTTGCCCGGCCGTTTGTCAAATACACGCCGACCTGGCCGCGGTCCTTCATGCCGAACCTGCAGGAGGAACGCAACCGGATCGCGAAGATGAAACAGGTGCCGGTCAACGAACTGATCAGGGACAAGAAGCTGCTTTTCGTGGACGATTCCATTGTCCGCGGCACCCAGCTGCAGGAAACGGTCAACTTCCTGTATGAGTCCGGCGCGGCTGAAGTGCACATGCGGGCAGCCTGTCCGCCGCTGATGTTCAAGTGCAAATTCCTGAACTTCTCCCGGGCCGAGTCGGAAATGGACCTGCTGGCCCGCCGGGTGGTGCAGGAACTGGAAGGCGATGAAGGGCAGAAGCATCTTGAGGAATACGCCGATGCCCGGACCGAACGCGGCCAGTGCATGCTTAAGACAATCTGCAAGAAGTTCGGTTTCTCGTCACTTGGCTATCAGAGCATCGATGAGATGCTGAAAGCCATCGGCCTGGATAAAGACAAGGTCTGCACATACTGCTGGACCGGAAAGGAATAAGCATGGCAAAATCGCATTCCGCATCCTATGCGGCAGCCGGGGTCAACATTGAGGCCGGTTACGAGGGTGTCCGCCTGATGGCGGAACACGTGAAAAGAACACATATTCCCGGTGTCCTCTCGGATATCGGGGGTTTCGGCGGGCTTTTTCAGCCTGATCTGACCGGCATGACGGATCCTGTTTTCGTCTCGGGCACAGACGGTGTCGGTACGAAGATCCGGATTGCCCAGCTGCTTGACAAACATGACACGATAGGGGTCGACTGCGTGGCGATGTGTGCGAATGACATCATCTGCTGCGGGGCCAGACCCCTTTTCTTCCTCGATTACATCGCCATCGGCAAGAACGATCCGCAGAAAGTGGCGGATATCGTTGCCGGGGTGGCCGAGGGCTGCGTGCAGTCCGGCTGTGTCCTGATCGGCGGTGAAACGGCGGAGCATCCGGGTGTCATGGCCGCGGATGACTATGATCTGGCCGGCTTCTGCGTCGGCCTGGTGGACCGCAGGGATATCATCGTGCCGGAACGGATCCGGGAGGGGGATGTCCTGCTGGCCCTGCCGTCCTCGGGCCTGCACTCCAACGGCTTCTCGCTGGTCCGCAAGGTGTTCGATATTGAACACGCGGATCTGAAGGCATATGTGCCGGAGCTCGGCACAACCCTCGGGGAAGCCCTGCTGGTGCCGACAAAACTCTATGTCAAACCGGTGCTGGCCGCGATTGCGGCAGCGGATGTGCACGGCATCAGCCATATCACCGGCGGCGGCTTCTATGAGAATGTGCCGCGCATCATGCCGGAAGGTTACTGTGCCGTGATCGAAAAGAACAGAATAAAGGTTCCGGCCATCTTCCGTCTGCTTCAGGAAAAGGGGGAGATTCCGGAAAGAGATATGTACAACACCTATAATATGGGTGTCGGAATGGTCATGGCGGTTTCTGCCGACACAGCCCCGGCGGCTATGCAAGCCCTGCAGGACAGCGGTGTGGAAGCGTATGAAATCGGCGTGATCCGAAAGGGAGAAGAGAAGATCGAACTATGGTAAAGACGAGAATCGCTGTCTTCGTATCCGGAGGCGGCACCAATCTGCAGGCCCTGCTGGATGCGGAAAAGAGCGGGGCCCTGATCAGCGGTGAAATAGTCCTTGTCATATCCTCTGCCCGTGATGCCTACGCGTTGGAGCGGGCCCGGCTGGCCGGCGTGGACGCGGTGCCCGTCGTCAAAAAGGAATGCGGCAGCCAGGAAGCCTTCGAGGCAGCCATTGCCGGATACCTGCGGGATTATGACATCGAGCTGATCGTACTGGCCGGCTTCCTGAATATTCTCAGTGAGAACTTCACGAAGAAATGGCATGAACGCATCATCAACATCCATCCGTCCCTGATCCCGTCGTTCTGCGGCAAGGGCATGTACGGACTCAAGGTGCATGAGGCAGCGCTGGCCAAGGGCGTCAAGGTCACCGGCGCCACCGTGCATTATGTCAATGAAATTCCCGACGGCGGGGAAATCCTGCTGCAGAAGGCAGTGGAAGTAAAGACCGGGGATACCCCGGAGATCCTGCAGCGCCGGGTCATGGAAGAGGCAGAGTGGATTCTTCTGCCGCAGGCGGCGGAAATGATCTCCGCCCGCATCGCAAAGAAAAGGAGCAGAACCATGAACGTTTATGAAGTCAAGGACCTGGCAGAAGTCCTGAGCACCAACCCGTATCCGGGCCGCGGCATCATCCTCGGCATCACCCCGGACGGCACATCTTCCGTTGCGGCATACTTCATCATGGGCCGCAGCATCAACAGCCGCAACCGGGTCTTTGTCGAAGAACCGGACGGCATCCGTACGGAAGCGTTTGACCCGTCTCTGATGCAGGATCCGAGCCTGATCATCTATCACCCGGTCCGGGAGGCCGGTACCCGGCTGATTGTCACCAACGGCAACCAGACCGATACCATCCGTGATTTCCTGAACGAAGGCAAGAGCTTCAACGCGGCCCTGCGGACCCGCGAATTCGAGCCGGATGCCCCGAACTTCACGCCGCGCATCTCCGGCATGATCGAGGAGGACGGCAGCTACATGCTCAATATCCTGAAGTCCGTGGACCCGGCCGGCAGTGCCTGTGTCCGGGAAACCTTCGAATATCCGGCGGCGGCAGGTCTGGGGCACTTCCTGCACACCTATGAGACCAACGGCGAGCCGATCCCGAGCTTTACCGGGGAACCGGAACGGGTGGCCATCCTGAACGATATCGAGGAATTCACCGACCTGATCTGGAACAATCTCGATGACGACAACAAGATTTCCCTGTTTGTCCGTTATACAAACCTGCGGGACGGCTGGCGTGACCAGCGTATCATCAACAAGAACAAGTGAGGAAGAAGACAATGAAGGAACTGGAACTGAAATACGGCTGCAATCCCAATCAGAAGCCGGCAAGCATTTACATGAAGGACGGATCGGAACTGCCCCTGAAGGTGCTCTCCGGCCGTCCGGGCTACATCAACTTCCTGGATGCCCTGAATTCCTGGCAGCTGGTCAAGGAACTGAAGGAAGCCACCGGTCTGCCGAGCGCCGCCAGCTTCAAGCATGTCTCCCCGGCCGGCGCGGCCGTGGGCTACCCGCTGACTGATGTGGAAAAGAAGATCTACTTTGTGAAGGAAGACGCCGAACTGTCGCCGATTGCCTGCGCCTATATCCGGGCCCGCGGCACGGACCGGCTGTCCTCGTACGGTGACTTCGCAGCCCTGAGTGATGTGTGCGACGCGGCCGTGGCTGAATACCTGAAAGCGGAAGTGTCTGACGGGATCATCGCGCCGGGCTATACGCCGGAAGCGCTGGAAATCCTGAAGACAAAGAAGAAGGGCAATTACAACGTCATTGAAATCGATCCGGATTATGTGCCGGCGGCCCAGGAGTGCAAGGATGTCTTCGGCATCACCTTCGAGCAGGG